>JBEAYH010000178.1:0-20796 GCA_041159435.1 Bacteroidota bacterium
TGAATCTGATTCGGGTGAGACGTTGACTGCAAAAATGCAATCTGCTAAGAGGGCAGACGGATCGATGGTGTATACCAGAGCAACTGGGTTCTCTTTATTGATATTTTATTTGCTTGCGATGCAGTGTATGAGTACACTTGCGGTTGTAAAAAGGGAGACGGGCTCTTGGAAGTGGCCTGTAATACAATTGTTGTATATGACAGCCCTGGCATACTTATTTAGTTATGTGGCTTATCAGATTTTTATTTGATTGAGTACATTTATGTTGATCAATTCGTTTCGCAATTGTTCTGGAGATTGAAAGTGAATAGAAGTGATTCCGCAGGATTCTGCGGCCTTTATATTTCTCAGGTTATCATCAATAAAAAGTGTTTCTTGGGGAGTCAAATTGAACCTACTGAGAATGATATCATAAATTTCCTTGAAGGGTTTTCTTGTTTTCTCTTCTCCTGAAACAACCCTTCCATCAAACCAGTGTAAAAAATCAAACAACTCCAATGCTCTTGGAAATGTTTCTGCGCTCCAATTGGTAAGGGCATACATTCCAAAATTCTTTTGAGATTTTAGTGATGTAAAAATATCTACAGTTCCTTGAATAGATCCGTTTAACATCTCCTCCCACCTGGTGTAATAGGCAAGTATCCATTCTTTGTATTCAGGAAATTTTTCTATTAATATCTGGTTGGCTTCATGAATGGATCTTCCCCCATCTTGAGCTTCATTCCAGTCAGAAGTACAAACGTTTTCCAGAAACCATTTTCTCTTGCCTTCTTCCTGAATAATTTTTTTATACATGTAGTCAGGATTCCAGTCAATTAATACTCCTCCTAAATCAAAGATGATATTTTTAATTTCCATCATAATAACCTCCAACCAATTGCTTTATTTATTGTGGATTTAACGGTATTTAAAGCCGCATTGATGGCTTTTTCAGCTGTTATAATACCAATCCCTTCAAAACTAAGAAGAATTGTTTTAAATGATTCTTTTTGGATTGTTAAATGCAGTTTTGCCTGTTCCTCTGTTATTCTCTTGTTTAGTTTTAATTCTGCAATTTGTTCTAGGTTATGAATGATATTTTTAATTTGGAGTTCTGCTACCGGAGCGACATGTTTCCATTCTTTTTTTAATACTTCTTTGCTTGCTGACAACATAGATTGTAATAATGGTTTTACTTCTATTTTATTCTTTTCCATTATTGGTTATTTTTATTTTTTAAAGCAACCTGTAGTTTAAGAATTGCAGTCATTGTTTGGTCAAAAGCTGATTGAATCAACTCGATTTCTTCTTTTGATTTAAATCCTGCTTTATGTAATTGTTCAATTGTTTGGATTTGAATATCCAGAGAGTTGATTTGTTTTTGTACAATCGCTGATTTGTCAATTGCTTTTGTTCTTGTTTCCAATATATGAATATCAGATTTTAAATCATCATAAAAATCAATGTGTTTTTCGAATCTGTTTTCTGGAAGTCCAATATTCCTTTTTAGTTTAACAAAGAACTTGGTTGCCTTATCATAAATAATATTGATTTTATGATTGGAGACTGCATCATATTCTTGTATCAGTTTTACTTCTGCACAAGAGAATAAAAAAACCAGAATAGAAAACAACCCAAAATTTCGAATGTTGATAATCATTGTATTATTTATAATTATACTTATATATTTAAAAGACTTATTACTATTAGGGCTGTGGATTTGTTGAAAAATATTTTATTGTTTATTTATTCAATCTTCATTCACAGTAATTCACATCAATCCACAAACTAAATCTATTAGTAAAACCGAAATGGCGGGATCTTCAGAGGATATTATCAACAGACAGGAGATACTAAATTATATTTTTTAACATAACCAATCTCATCAGATACCTGTTTATAAATCATTGAAAAATTGTTTCTAAATACCTCCTGGTTCAATCAACGCCCCTAAACCCCAAAATTTACCCGCTGTTTTCAACAACAGCCGGTCCAACTTTTTATTAAAACACCTGATTATCAACGATTAAAACAGGGTTATCCACAGTTTGTTAATACCTGTTTTTAGCCTATTTTTGCCGACCCTATATAATATTATATATATGTCAATTATTCAAAGCTTAAGAGACAGGGCAGCAGTTCTGTTGTCTGTGATGATCGCCATCAGTTTGATTGGTTTCTTGGTTCAAGATGCTTTTATTGGAAGGAGTGGTAATTTGTTCAGTGGACCCTCTACCACCGCGGGCTCCATCAATGGAAAGAAAATTGATTTGGTTGAGTTCAACCAGAAGGTGAATACCGCCGAGCAATCATACCGCGCCCAAGGGTTGCAAACAAATGAAATGATGACCCAATCCATTATTGAGAATGTATGGAATGGATACATCCAGGAGGCGTTGATCAACGGAGAGGTTGAAAAACTAGGACTAAAGGTCACGCCAAAAGAATTAGGGACCGTATTGTTTTCAGAGGACGCTCCCCAGGAGTTCCGACAAATGTTCACAGACAGAAACACCGGCATGTATGATATCAACGCAGCCAAGAATTGGTTCAACGGGGTTAAAAAAAGCACCAAGGAAGAAGATGTGCGCATGGTTGCCGACCAGTTGATCAACCCTATCCAAATCAATCTGCTTACACAGAAATATGTTTCACTTTTCACACAGGGATCTTATGTACCGAAATGGATGATTGAAAAAATGAATGCAGACAATGCACTCATTGCATCTGTAGATTTTGCAGGCGGACCCTATACAGCAGTGGTAGACAGCACGATTAAAATTTCTGACCAGGAAATTGCTGACTATGTAAACAACCACAAAGAAGATTTTAAGCAGGAGTATGTAAAGAGCCTTTCATATGTCTCCTTCAGCGCAAACCCCACATCTGCCGATTCCCAAAAAGTATTCAACGGACTCAATCAGTTGAAAGCAGAACTTTTATCGACAAACGATGAGAAGGGTTTTGTTACAAGAAACAACACCACCCTGCCTTTTTATGATGGTTTCGCACTCAAGTCAAAACTCCAGATGAGCGCAAAAGATTCAATCATTGCCATGGGTGTAGGTTCTGTAATTGGTCCATATATTGATGGAGGAAGCTATGTGATTGCAAAAAAAGTTGCATCAAAATCAATGCCAGACTCTGTTCAACTGAGACATATTTTGGTTGGGACAATCAACCCTCAAACAGGACAAGAAACGAGAGCTGATAGTGTTGCAAAGAAAAGAGCCGACAGTATTTTCAATGTGATCAAAGCCGGCGGAAACTTCGGAGCACTTGCTGCACAGTTGAGCGAAGATGAGGGAAGCAAACAAAATGGTGGTGAATACAATTTTTCATCAACAGATGCCGCAACGCTCGACAAAGATTTTTCAAATTACATGTTCAACAATCCCAAGGGCTCTTTTGATGTAATCAAAACCTCTTTCGGGTACCATGTAATACAGATAATGGACCAAAGAAATTTTGAACCCGCATACAAGGTTGCCTATCTCGCAAAAAATATTGTAGCAAGCGACGAGACCGACAATACAGCATCGTCTGGAGCAACGCAGTTTGCAGGATCCAGCAGAGATGCAAAATCTTTTGATGAGACCGCTCAGAAAATGAAGGTGTTGAAGAATTTTGCCGACAACGTAAAAGAAATGGATTATGGTGCTGGCCAGCTGAGCTCAAGGGCCTTGGTTAAATGGGCTTTTGAAAACAAAGTGGGCACAGTATCAGAGCCATTTGATTTAAAAGACCAATATGTGGTGGCCATCATCACCAATGAAATCAAAGAAGGTGTTCAACCTCCCGCATTGGCAAGGGTTGTGGTAGAACCCATCTTGAGAAATAAGAAAAAAGCGGAAATATTATCCAATAAGGTTGGACCAGAGAAAAACCTTGAAAAAATTGCACTGACATTGGGCGGAACATCAGGAAGAATCGACACCCTGAGGTTTGCAGATCCATTTGTTACCAATATTGGTACAGAAATAAAAGTAATTGGTGCAGCGTTTAATAAAAAGAACTTGTCTAATGTATCGGATGCGATTGCAGGACAGAATGGTGTGTTTTATGTAAAAGTGAACAACGTCTCTTCGCTCCCTTCAGCAGCGGTAGATTTGGTTTCCCAAAAGAAGACCATTGAATCACAGCTGAAGCAGTTTGCCGGATACAGCACAATGGAAGCCCTTAGAAAATCAGCTAAAATAGTTGATAAAAGAAGGGAATCAGGATATTAGACGTTCTGCTAATGAGAAAACAAAACAAGCGGCCGCCCAAATGGGTGGCTGTTTTATTTTGGGTAATTTTGTGAAATGGAAGGAATAGTAAACAAGGTTGCAGAGAGTGGGATCATCACATTGGATCTTGAAAAACTGTATCCAACACAAGAGATTGTGGAGTTGGATTTGAAGGATTTTCTATTCATGGAAATGTTGCTGAAGGAAAAAGATTTCAGGGAAAAACTGGAAACAGTTGATTGGAAACAATATGATGGTAAAATGGTGGCAGTGCATTGTTCAACCGACGCAATCATTCCCATGTGGGCATTTATGTTGGTGAGCAGCAAACTGTCTGGATATACATCTGAAGTTTATTTTGGAAACAGGGACAAGGCGATTGAAAAAGCAATCGAAAAAAACATAGCGTCTATTGATCAAAAAGAATATGTTGATAAGCGTGTTGTTGTCAAAGGTTGTGGTGAAATTGAAATTCCTTCTGCAGCTTTTCTGATGATTTCCAACAAGCTTATCCCCGTGGTGAAATCACTCATGTACGGTGAACCTTGTAGCACCGTGCCTGTATATAAAAAGAAACAGTAGTTATTGTTTGTTGTAAAAAGCAATTGCTTTTTTAAGATCCTCTGGAGTGTCTATACCAACACTTGCTTCATTTGTTTCAACCATTCTAATAGATACACCATTTTCAAGATACCTCAACTGTTCAAGCATTTCAATTTTTTCAAGCATTCCCATTGGCCACTTGGTAAAATCCAGCAACGTTTCTTTTCTGTATGCATATACCCCTATATGCCTGTACATGGTCTCCTGAACATCTTTGTTCCGCTTATATGGGATAACAGATCTGCTGAAATAAAGCGCATCCTTCTGTTTATTGCAAACAACTTTTACAATATTTGAATTTTCGTATGATTCGTTTTCTGGAAATTTTTGCATCAACGAAGCAACAACAACTTTTGGATCATCAAAACTATTTATAAGATCCTGCAAGGGCTGCTTTCGTATAAAAGGCTCATCACCCTGTATGTTTACTACAATATCAACATCAACCGACGCACAAGCTTCAGCAATGCGATCGCTTCCGCTTTGGTGTTCCCGTGTGCTTATTATACATTTTCCTCCGATGCGTTTTAATTCTGCTTCAATTACCTCGCTGTCTGTTACAACAATCACATCATCAAACAGCTTCATCTCTTTTGCATTGTTGTACACCATGCTGATGATGGTTTGTTCACCAATTTTTTGCATCAGTTTCCCCGGAAACCTTGTTGCAGCATATCTTGCTGGTATGAATGCAATTTTTTTCACTGATCAATTATAATTTTTGGAAAGGCCTTTTCATGAGTGGAACAAATGCTTCGTCTTTTTCATTCGGATAATACCTATCCAACCCATATTTGATCTCTGAAGGATCTAATTCCATATACGTTCCAAGCAAACGATCCCAAACCGAAAACACCGCACCGTAGTTACTGTCTGTATAGGGTTGCTTCCAGTGGTGGTGGACCTTGTGCATATTGGGAGAGATCAATACATAGGAAATTATTTTATCCAGCCATTTCGGAAGTGAAATATTCGCGTGTGTAAATCCGGTGATGAACACCAGGATTGTTTGATACAGGAGCACTGCATACATTGGAGCACCTGCAACGAAGATGCCCATGTAGAAAAATATTCCTCTCCAGACTGACTCCAGCGGGTGATGCCTCAATCCTGTAGTAACATCCACATTGTTGTCGGCATGATGTATGATATGGAAGCGCCAAAACAAACCTATTTTGTGTTCAACAAAATGGCAGAGCCATCCAGCAAAAAAATCGAGTGTTAAACAGGTTATCAATATTGTGGCCATTGCACCACCACCCATCCAATGCACCAATCCGAATCCACTTGATGAAGTATATCCAGCAATGAAAACAATTCCACCCGCCAACAATGTGTGTATTACAAAGTGAATGGCGGTGAAAGCGAGATTCGTTCCGGCGTGGCGAACCTTTGTTTTTTTATATTGGTTGTGGATCAGCGGAATCAGGTGTTCAACCGCCCACAACATGACCATGCCTGCTATAAAAAAACCCGCTCTTTCGAGGGGTCTTTTTTCAAGGTCGCTGAAATATGTGATGATAGGATTCATATATCATTAATTTGACATCAATGGCATTGCCAGCATCAGCAGGTCTTCGTTTTCATCTTGCTCAACAGGCTTGATCAATCCTGCTTTTGTCGGGGTTGACAATTCAACTTTCACTTCATCGCTTTCTGTGCCAGACAACATTTCAATCAGGAATCTTGCGTTGAAAGAAATGATGATGTCTTCACCATTGTATTGGCAACTCATTCGTTCGTTTCCTTCAAAACTGAAATCAACATCCTGTGCGGTTAATTGCAGTTCACTTCCTGAAATATTCAATGTAACAAGGTTGGTGCTCTTGTTGCTGAAAATGCTTACACGTCTCAAAGCAGATTGAAAATCCTGGCGTCCAATTGTCATGCGATAAGGATTCTCTGCGGGGATGACTACTTTGTAGTCGGGGAATCTTGCATCAAGCAAGCGACAAGAAAGTTCAACCGTACCGTGTGTTATGAAAAGATGGTTGCTGTTGTAAGAGATGGAAATTTCATCATCGTTGTCGGGAAGCGAAGTTTTCAGCAAATTGAGTGGTTTCTTTGGAACAATAAAGGAGTCTTGTTTCGGACATTTTACATCTTTCAGTTTATACCGAACCAAACGGTGTGCATCGGTTGCAACAAATGTGACTCCCGTTTTCTCCAACTCAAAAAATACACCTGTCATCGCTGGACGAAGATCGTCGTTGCTGACGGCATAAATTGTTTTATTGACAGCAGTCAACAATGCATGACTGCTAAGGGTGAACGCGGAGGTTCCATCGGCTGGCGGTTCCTTTGGAAAATTATCCGGATTCTCTCCCATCACCTTGTATTTTCCGTTGTCGCTTGTGATTTCGATTCCAAAATTTTTATCGATGTCAAACGTGAGCGGTTGATTCGGAAGGTTCTTCAGTGAATCCATCAATATTTTTGCAGGTATGCAAACACGTCCGCTGTCTTTCGCTTCAATATCCAGATGAATTTTCATTACTGTTTCTAGATCTGTTGCTACAACGGTGAGCTTGTTTTTCTCAATTTCAAAAAGGAAGTCCTCTAAAATCGGCAATACATTGTTTGATCCAATAACTCCATTGATCTGTTGCAACTGTTTAAGCAGCGCCGAAGAAGAAACAATAAATTTCATAAAATTGATGTGATTTGTATGAAGCAAATATAGTTGGACCGCCACGAAATGAAAGCTCGATTTTTCGACATTTTGGGTGAAAAACAATCGATTAATGTTGAAAACCGAATGCAGAATATGGATGATCGACTAACTTGCCTGCAACAATGGAAAAGAAGACCTTCAGAAAGACGCTCACTCCAGAACAGGCATATGTAAAAATCAGGCATTACTGTGCGTTTCAGGAGCGAAACCATGCAGAAGTAAAAACCAAGCTTTCTACCATGGGAATTGGGTGGACCGCCATCAATGAAATCCTTTCCAAGCTGATCGAAGAGGGTTTTTTGAATGAGGAAAGATTTGCAAACGCCTTTGTGGGGGGAAAATTCAGGATGAAAGGTTGGGGGAAGAAGAAAATAGAAGTGGAATTGAAAAAAAGGGGTATTGCCGCCTACAGCATTCAGAAGGCGTTGAGGGATGAAATTGATCCACTGGAATATGAAAAAACACTGATGAAGCTGATGCAGAAAAAATGGACTGGCATCAAGGGGCCGGGCATTACCGTATATGTTAAACAGGCAAAGGTCCGCCAGTATTTTTTATCTCGCGGATATGAAAACAACCTGATCAGCAAAGTCCTCAAGGAGATCATAGAAAAAGAAAATGATTAATTTTAAGGAATGGATACACTTCGGTTTTCATTGATACAAAGCAATTTGGTTTGGGAGGACAAGTCAGCCAACCTCAAAAATTTTGAGGAAAAAATCAATGGCATTCAGGAGCCAACCAATATTGTGGTGCTGCCTGAAATGTTTTCAACCGGATTCAGCATGCAGCCGGAAAAATTAGCGGAGTCCATGGATGGAGAGACGGTTGATTGGATGAAAGAAATTGCATCGAAAAAAAACGTGGTACTTACAGGAAGTATTATCATCAAAGAGGACGATCAGTATTTTAATAGACTGCTATGGGTTTTACCCAATGGTCAGGTTGGACAATACAACAAGCGACATTGTTTTTCATTGGCTGGTGAAGATCAGCACTATACACATGGTTCCAAAAGGGCTATAGCAAATGTGGGTGGATGGAGAATCAATTTGCAGATTTGTTATGACCTGCGTTTTCCTGTTTGGGCAAGACAGCAATTGCAACAGGATGATGATGGCGTTTATCCAGAGTATGATGTGTTGCTTTATGTCGCCAATTGGACTTCTTCCAGATCACACGCATGGAAAACCCTTTTGAATGCCAGGGCAATAGAAAATCAATCTTATGTTGTTGGTGTAAACAGAATTGGTACAGATGGAAACGGAACACCACATACAGGGGATTCATTGGTGATTGATCCATTGGGAGAAATTTTGTACCATGCTTCAGAGAATGAATCCGTACATACCATTTCATTGGAAAGAAACAAACTTGATCAGGTAAGAGAACGCTTTCCTTTCTGGAGTGATGCAGACGCTTTCTTTATCTCAGAATGATTTATTTTTTGAAAGCATTCCAACCCTGTGCAGTTACGTCAAATGTGTTTCCGCCTTTGGTTTTGATTTTTGCACCCTGGTCTGCCTCGGTGATGTATCCGATCACACTGATTTGTTCATTGAGGGTTAGTTTTTCATAATCATCCTGTTTGATGGTAAACAGGAGTTCATAATCTTCTCCCCCACTGAGTGCACAGGCCGTAGGATCAATTTCAAATTTATAGGCTGCGTTGCGTGCATCTTCTGCAATGGGAATTTTTTCTTCATAGATCACACAACCCACGCCGCTTTTTTCACAGATGTGTAAAATCTCGGAACTCAATCCATCACTGATATCCATCATCGATGTGGGAAGCACCTGTTGTTGTTCCAAAAATTCAACAATGTCTTTTCTTGCTTTGGGTTTGAGCAATCTCCCAATCACATAGCCTTCATTTTCAAGATCGGGTTGAACTTGTGGTGATTCTAAAAATATTTTTTTCTCTCTTTCTAAAAAGAGCAATCCGATATAGGCAGCACCCAAATCTCCTGAAACACAGATCAGATCACCTTTCTGGGCCGTTGATCTTTTCACAACTTTCTCTTCATTTATCTCACCAATCGCAGTTACAGAAACAATAAATCCCTTTTGCGAAGCAGAAGTATCGCCGCCCACCAAATCAACTCCATATTCTTCACATGCAATGTAAACACCTTCGTAAAATTCTTCCAATGCCTCAACACTTACCTTGCTGCTGATGCCGATGCTCAAGGTAATCTGTGTGGGAGTAGCATTCATGGCATATACATCGCTCAGGTTTACAACAACGGATTTATATCCCAGGTGTTTCAAAGGAGTATATGCAAGGTCGAAGTGAACCCCTTCCAGTAAAAGATCGGTTGTAACAACAGTTTGTTTTCCGAAGTGATCAATCACTGCTGCGTCATCACCAACACCCAGTACAGATGAAGCATTTTGCAATTCAATATTTTTTGTAAGGTGATGAATCAATCCAAATTCACCGTAGTCATTTACTTCCGTTCTGTTCGACATATTATTTTATTGATGCGTATTTGAAATCCATTTCAGCAATTCGTCGTGGATCTTTCCGTTGGTGGCAACAAGATGAGGTTGATAAGGAGAATAGTAGTCACCTTTGAAATCAGTCACTTTACCACCCGCTTCTTCCACCATTAAAAATCCAGCTGCACTGTCCCAAGCCTGCAATTTGTGTTCATAGTATCCATCAAATCTTCCTGCGGCAACCCAACAAAGATCAATAGCAGCAGAACCCAGGCGACGGACAGGAATACCCTCTTTGATCAGTCTGCCGAAAACTTCCAGGGGACCGTTTTCGCTGTTCAAATAAGAGTATGGAAATCCTGTAACAAGACATGCATGTTTAACCTGATGTTGTTCACTGACTGAAATTCGCTGATCGTTTAAAAAGGCCCCTTGATTTTTTTCAGCAAAGAAAAATTCATCCAGCATGGGATTGTAAACTGCTCCCATGATCATCGCACCGTCTTTTTCTATTGCAATGCTCACGCAACAAAGCGGAATACCATTGGCAAAATTTACTGTACCATCTATGGGGTCGATGATCCATTTGTAGGAGGAGTCCATTGCCAATGCTCCGATTTCTTCACTTAAAATATAATGATCTGGGAACTCCTCTCTTATGATATTCATGATCAAAGCCTCTGAGGCTTTGTCAACTTCTGTTACAAGATTATTGGGGCCCTCTTTGTGTTCGATGAGAAACTTGCTGTTGATTTTTTCTTTGATCAGTGCACCTGATGCTCTTGCTGCCTTGATGAGCGTGGGTTTTAACATGCAGCGAAGGTACTACATGTTAGCATTAACTGTCAACCGCCAACTGTTAACAGTTAACGGTTTGTTTTTTATAAATTACCTTTCTTCAACTCACTCACAGCAAAATCTGCTGCGCGTGCGGTCATCGCCATATAGGTGAGGGATGGGTTCACGCAATTCGCAGAAGTCATGAACGCACCATCAGTTACGAACACATTTTTTGCATCCCACACTTGATTGA
Source organism: Bacteroidota bacterium (assembly GCA_041159435.1). GTDB lineage: Bacteria > Bacteroidota > Bacteroidia > Chitinophagales > Chitinophagaceae > Pollutibacter. The sequence continues at coordinate 10,961 of JBEAYH010000178.1, forward strand.
ATTTATTCAGCACTGAATTTTTTGGATCGGTTCCCATTCTTGCCGTTCCCATTTCATGGATACCGCGTCCGGGTGTACCATCTCCATCCACGCCTTTTACATTTTTCATTCCAGCCGCCTCCAACATTTCGATACCATCGTTCAACATGTCTTTGCGCATGTTCAACTCATTTTGTTTGAGTTCGCAATCGATGGCCAATACATTCAATCCCCACTTATCTTTCTTGGTTTTATCAAGTGTAACCTTGTTTTCATGGTAGGGAAGAATTTCACCGAATCCACCCATTCCTACTTGCCATGAACCAGGCTCAGACAACAATTCTTTCAGTTCAACGCCGATATTGTATTCTGCAATATTTCTATTCCAGTTCTCACGGTTTCCTTGTCCCTGGTATCCAAATCCTCTGATATACTCTCTCTTCTCACCGTTCAAATTTCTGAAGCGAGGAATATAGAAGCCATTTGGACGGCGACCAAAATAATATTTGTCTTCGTAACCTTCAGCTTTTCCTGTGATGCGCACACCAAGATGGTGGTCCATCAGGTTGTGTCCAAGTTGATCGCTTGAGCTTCCCAATCCATCCGGGAATACATCTGTTGCAGAGTTCAACAATATCCATGTACTGTTCAATGTTGATGCATTGAGGAATACAATTTTTGCTTTGTATTCATATGTCTTGTTTGTTTCTGCATCCAATACTTCCACACCTGTTGCGCGTTGGGTGTCTTTATCGTACAATACTTTTGTTACAATGGAAAAAGGACGAAGTGTAAGATTACCAGTCTTCATTGCAGCAGGAAGTGTAGAAGATTGTGTGCTGAAATACGCGCCGAATGGGCATCCCAGCGAACACTTGTTTCTGAATTGACAATTGGTTCTGCCCGGAAGTGGTTTTGTTAGATTGGCTGTTCTTCCGATGATCAGATGTCTTTGACCTTTGTAATGTTCTTTCAGTCTTGCTGCTACATCTTTTTCCAGGCAAGTCATTTCCATTGGCGGCAAGAAGTTTCCATCTGGCAATACATCCAATCCTTCTCTTGATCCGCTGATACCTGCAAATCCTTCTACATAATCATACCAAGGTGCAATTTCTTTGTAACGGATAGGCCAATCTGTTCCGATGCCATCTTTGGCATTCGCTTCAAAATCCATGTTGCTCCAGCGATAGCTTTGGCGTCCCCACATGAGCGATCTTCCTCCCACATGGTAACCGCGGAACCAGTCAAATCTCTTTACTTCTGTATATGGACATTCCCAGTCCTTTACCCAGTAATTCAAATTTGTTTCACTCAGCGGATAGTCACGCTTCAACACAGGATATTTTTCGATCATCTCCTGTGTTCTTCCTCCACGGTGGGGGAATTCCCAGGGATCTTTTGTTGCGTTCACATAGTCTTTTACGTGTTCAATGTTTTCACCTCTTTCCAACATGATCACCTTGAGACCTTTTTCAGTTAATTCTTTGGCCGCCCATCCACCACTGATTCCTGATCCAACAACAATCGCGTCGTAAACATTTGATTCTGGCATAACAATCTTATTATGGTAACGAATTTACTGAATTAATAAATTTAAAGTGTATAAAAAACCAATCATATTGTTTGAACCCTATTCTTTCAGAGCACACTCGACAACATAGCTACACCCTGTTCGGTAAAGGCCATTGGAGGGTACCGAAATATTACCCTATTTAAGGTGCCAATTTGGCACCTTAGATTTTCTACTTCTTCCTTGTTCAAAACAAACATGAAATCTGGAGGGAATCTATCTATGTTCCGTTTAACCTGTCTTTTCAACTGTTTATTCTCTATGTTATATAATTCAGCTAACTCAAAATCAATCATCACTTTTACATCTCTGATGATATAAATTCTTTCGACAATTTTTTCACTCACCAACTGAATCTTAACTGATGTATCAATCATTCTTGTTGTTTTTTTAAAATGAATACAAATTCAAAAAACAAAAAAGAGATTTTTCAACTGCATCTAGGGTAAAACAAACATCAAATGCTGTTGAAATGCATATCGTAAAAGACAACATGTAACCATTGAAAATTTGGTGAAAAACAGAAGTTTGTTTAGTTTCCAATACGCATATTGCGAAAGCCATTAACTTCTAAATCAAAAACGACAAACGATGAGCCAGCCAATCAATGCAAATCGACTCTTTTATGCGAGTTGTTTTGCACTTATTACAACTGCATTTTCATTTAGCATAAGGGCAGGAATTCTCACCCAGCTTGGAACACAATTGAACCTTGACCCTGTTCAACTTGGTTATATCAATCAAATGTGGTTCCTGGGATTTCCGCTCTCCATGATCATTGGTGGAATTTTTTATCAGCAAATCGGTCCCAAGCTGATCATGCAGGTTGCACTCGTTGCACACCTTGTGGGGATACTTACTACCATCTATGCATCCAGCTATAATGTATTATTGGTTTCAACACTTCTGATTGGAATTGGAAACGGATGTACGGAAGCAGCATGTAATCCGATGATTGCAGATTCCTATTCCGGAAATGAGTTCCACAGCAAGCTGAACAAATTTCACATGTGGTTTCCGGGTGGAATCGTATTGGGTTCATTGATTTCAAAATTCATGACAGATGCCAACATGAGCTGGCAGGCACAGATTTGGGTGATTCTGATCCCTACTATTATATATGCCATTCTTTTCTTTGGACAAACATTTCCCAAGTCAAAATCAGCCGAAACAAATATCCTCTCCAACTTCAAAGCGATTCTCAATCCACTTTATTTATTCATGGCATGCTGCATGGCGTTGACGGCTATTTCAGAATTTGGTCCCCAGCAATGGGTGGGACCCATCCTTGCAAAAGCCGGTGCGAGTCCAATGCTGATCCTTGCATTGGTAACCGGACTCATGGCGGTAGGCAGGTATTTTGCCGGACCATTGGTTGAAAAGCTGAATACGGTAGGTGTACTGTTGGGGTCTGCAGTATTCGGTGTGATCGGCATTTACATGTTGAGTACCATGAGTGGCAATATGTTGTATGTGGCTGCAGTATTTTATGCATTGGGAATCTGCTATTTCTGGCCCAACATGCTGGGTTTCGTGGGATCAAGACTTCCAGAAACAGGCGCACTGGGCTTGTCCATCATGGGAGGCATTGGAATGTTTTCTTCTTCCATGTTCCAGCCCGTTATTGGTGGATGGATCAAAAACAACAAGGTTACTGCAGAAGCACAGGGACTCATGGGCGATGCAGCTGATTTGGCAGCAGGGCAAATGACCCTATCCAACATGTTGTTGTTCCCTGCAATTTTGATCATTGCATTTGGAGGACTCTATTTCTTTTCAAAAAAGAAAGCTGCATAAATTAAACGCTTTATAAATTTTTAAGAGGGGGCATTTGTCCCCTCTTTTTTTGTACTTTTAAAATCCCTTTTTCAACGATTAATTTCAATCACAGCATATGAACAGAAAACTCAGAATGGGAATGGTTGGTGGAGGCAAAGATGCTTTCATTGGTGCCATTCATCGCCATGCAGCAGGAATGGATGGACTCATTGAATTGGTTTGTGGTGCACTGAGCATCAACCCAGACATTGCAAAGGATTCAGGTAAATCACTTTTTCTTGCTGAAGACAGAACCTATCTCACGTTTGAAGAGATGATTACCAAGGAAAGTCAATTGCCCGCAGATAAGAGAATGGATTTTGTAACCATTGTAACGCCCAACTTCGCACACTTTGCTCCCGCGAAAATGGCCATGGAGCATGGCTTTCATGTTGTAATCGAAAAGCCTATCGCATTTACATTGGATGAAGCAAAAGAATTGAAAAAGATTCAGGAGCAAACCGGAAAAGTGCTTTGTCTCACACATACCTATTCAGGTTATCCGCTTGTAAAAGAAGCAAAGCAAATGATCAAAGCCGGTAAGTTGGGTAAGATCAGAAAAGTATGGGTGGAGTATCCGCAAGGATGGTTGAGCAAATTAACAGAGCGTGAAGGCAATGCACAGGCTGCATGGAGAACCGATCCCAAGCGAAGCGGAAAAAGCGGATGCATGGGTGATATCGGAACACATTGCGCGCATCTTGCAGAATACATCAGTGGATTGAAGATTACACATATTTGTGCTGACTTGAATGTAATGGTGGAAGGAAGGATGTTGGATGATGATGGAAATGTATTGTTGAAATTTGAAAATGGTGCTGCTGGTGTATTGATGGCATCACAGGTTGCAGCTGGTGAAGAAAACGGAATCAAGATTCGTGTATATGGTGAGAAAGGAGGATTGGAGTGGGCACAACACGAACCCAATACGATGCTGGTGAAATGGTTGGATCAACCCACACAAATTTTTAGAGCAGGCGGTAACTATGGTGACAGACTTTCTTCATTTGCAACCCATAATTCCAGAACTCCAGGCGGACATCCAGAAGGATATTTGGAAGCATTCGCCAATATCTATAGAAATTTTTCACTCACACTCGGTGCAAAAATGGATGGGAAAGAACCGACTCAAGAGATGCTTGATTTCCCCGGTGTGGAAGATGGCATCCGCGGGATGGCATTTATTGACAACGTAGTATTGTCATCGCAGTCGGATCAAAAGTGGACACCACATAATATATAATCAGAAACATACTGAAATGAAAACGATAAAAGGTCCGGGTATTTTCCTTGCGCAATTCATGGGTGACCAAGCACCTTTTAATGATTTAGCATCCATTTGCAAATGGGCTGCATCGTTGGGATTTGTGGGAGTGCAATTACCCAGTTGGGATGCGAGATGCATCGATTTAAAAAAAGCTGCAGAGAGTAAAACCTATGCAGATGAAATCAAAGGCATTGTTGAATCAGCTGGATTGAAGATTACTGAATTGTCAACTCACCTACAAGGACAACTGGTGGCAGTGCATCCTGCATATGATGCATTGTTTGATGGATTTGCTCCAGAGAGTGTAAGAGGAAACAGCAAGGCAAGAACTGCATGGGCAGTAGATCAGTTGAAGTATGCTGCAAAAGCATCAGCCAATCTCGGATTGAATGCACATGCAACCTTCAGTGGGGCACTGTTATGGCATACAGTATATCCTTGGCCACAGCGACCAGCAGGATTGGTTGAAACTGGATTCAAAGAGTTGGCCAACCGATGGTTGCCAATTTTGAATGTGTTTGATGAGAACGGGGTTGATCTCTGTTATGAGATTCATCCTGGTGAAGATTTGCACGATGGCATCTCTTATGAAATGTTTTTGGAACATACCAATAACCACCAACGAGCTTGTTTGTTGTATGATCCAAGTCACTTTGTATTGCAGTGTCTTGATTATCTCACCTACATTGATCACTATCATGAACGCATCAAGATGTTTCATGTAAAGGATGCAGAGTTTAATCCAACTGGAAAGCAAGGCGTGTATGGAGGTTATCAAAGCTGGATCAACCGTGCAGGAAGATTCCGCTCACTCGGAGACGGGCAGGTTGATTTTGCAGGAATCTTCAGCAAACTGGCATCTTATGATTACGACGGATGGGCTGTGATGGAATGGGAGTGTGCGATCAAACATCCTGAGGACGGTGCAAAAGAAGGAGCTGTATTCATCAAAGAAAAAATTATCCGTGTTACAGAAAAAGCATTCGATGATTTTGCAGGAACAGGAAGTGACGAAGCATTCAATAAAAAAATTCTAGGCATTTAAATAAACAAGAAAAAAAGAGAACATGAAAAAAGTACTATTTACACTAATGATTGCTGCAGGTATTTATGCATGTGGATCCAGCAACAATGAAGCAACTGAACAAAAACCCATCAGCAATGCAATGGAGGAACCAGCTGCAAAAGAAGAAGCACCTGCTGTTGCAAAGAAAGACGGCAAGGCTTTGATTGAAGCATCTGATTGCAGAACATGCCACAAGGATGATGCAAAATTGATTGGTCCTGCTTACAAAGATGTTGCTAAAAAATATCCGCTCAATCCCAAAAACATTCAGGTATTGGCAGAGAAAATCATGAAAGGTGGACAAGGGAATTGGGGTGAAATTCCAATGGCTGCACATCCAAATATCAGCATGGAAGATGCGTCTGCCATGGTAGAATATATTTTATCAATGCAATAAATCATCATCATGAAAAAATTAACAGCGATTGCTTTATTTATTTGTGCCATTGCGCTTGTATCATTTGTAAACAAGGAACAGGGGAAAAAGAAAGGTTGGGTTTCTCTCTTTGATGGGAAGTCTAAAAAAGGTTGGCATATTTACCGCGGTGAGGGAACGGGTAAATCATGGCAAGTTGAAGACGGCGCACTTGTTTTTATCCCAGATACTACAAAAGGTGCCAAGAGTGGCGGGGATCTAACCACAGACCAGGAATTTGAAAATTATCATTTCAGCGTGGAGTGGAAAATATCTGAAGGGGGAAACAGCGGAATCATATTCAATGTAAAAGAAGATTCTGCTTATAAAAAGTCTTATCTCACGGGAATGGAAATGCAGGTGTTGGACAATGACAGGCATCCTGATGCGAAAATCATCAAGCACCGTGCAGGCGATTTGTACGACCTTATTTCATCCTCCAAAGAAATGGCAAAACCAGTTGGTGAGTGGAACCGCGCAGAAATCATTTATAACAACAATGAACTCAAATTGTTCCTCAATGGAGTCAATGTGGTGACCACCATTGTGGGGGATGAGAACTGGAATAAAATGGTGGCTGGTAGCAAATTCAAGATCATGCCTGGATTCGGAAAGTTTCACAAAGGAAGAATTTCGCTACAGGATCATGGAAATAAAGTTTGGTTCAGAAATGTAAAAATCAAACAACTCTAATATCTTTTAAACTATTTTTGAAATGGATGTCTTTATGACATCCATTTTTTTTCAATCAAGTTTTATGGTTATAAAATTATTTTTTTCGCTTCTCCTTGTAGGTGGACTGACAACAGGATTTGCACAGACAAAAGTATTGGTGTTTTCCAAGACAGCAGGATTCAGACATGGATCTATTGTTCCGGGCAAGCTTGCAATCATGAAACTCGGACAGGAAAATAACTTTGCTGTTGATACAACAGAAGATGCATCGAAGTTTACAGATGCCGTTTTGAAAGAATACAATGCAGTTGTTTTTTTAAACACCACAGGAGATGTATTCAACAATGTTCAGCAGGCTGCATTTGAAAGATATATTCAGTCAGGCGGTGGCTTCATGGGGATACATGCTGCTACAGATTGTGAATACAATTGGCCTTGGTATGGTAAATTGGTTGGTGCATATTTCAAGGGGCACCCAAAAAATCAAACAGCAAGACTGAATGTTATTGATAAATCACATCCAAGCACTTCACATCTTCCGGATGTATGGGAACGCGTAGACGAGTGGTATAATTTTAAAAAAGCACCGAGCAAGGATGATGTAAAAGTATTGGTTACCATCGATGAATCATCTTATCAGGGTGGCGACAACGGTGAATGGCATCCCATGGTATGGTACCATGATTATGATGGGGGAAGATCTTTTTACACAGAGTTTGGGCATACCAATGAATCTTTCGCAGATCCCAATTATTTAAAACATATTTTAGGAGGCATCAAGTATGCAATCGGAAACAGTGCAAAACCTGATTACAGCAAGGCAAGAACGCAGAATGTTCCTGAAGATGATCGCTTCACCAAAAACATATTGGCTGGCGGTGTTTTTGATGAGCCAACAGAAATAGCGATCCTTCCAAATTTCGATATCCTCGTATCACAACGCAAGGGAGAGTTGATGTATTACAACCATCTCACAAAAAAAGCAACGCAGGCTGCAAAATTGAATGTTTATCATCAATCAGGCGTGAGAGATGTAAATGCGGAAGAAGGATTCATGGGTATTACAGCAGATCCGGATTATGTAAAGAATCATTTTATATATGTGTATTATGCTCCCCTTGATATTTCGGTGAACAGATTGTCGCGTTTTATTTTCAAGGATGGAAAACTTGATTTGAATTCAGAGAAAGTTATTCTTGATGTTGCATCCACCAGAAAAATATGTTGTCATACAGGCGGATCTCTTGCATTTGGCAATGACAGAAATTTATATCTCTCAACAGGTGATAATTCAACTCCATTCAATCAACCCAATTCAAAATATACGCTGGATGGTTATGGCCCCATAGATAATCGTGCTGGTTTTGAACAGTTTGATGCCAGGAGAAGTTCTGCGAATACAAATGATTTGCGGGGAAAAGTTTTGCGCATCAAAGTAGATGAACAAGGAAATTATACCATTCCAGAAGGAAATCTTTTTCCCCCCGGAACTCCTAAAACACGTCCGGAGATTTATGTGATGGGCACAAGAAATTCTTATCGCATTTCTGTTGATAAGAAAACAAATTATTTGTATTGGGGCGATGTGGGTCCGGATGCGCAGGATGAAAGTCCCAATGAAAGAGGTACACGCGGATACGATGAGTTCAATCAAGCGAAGAAATCCGGATTTTTTGGATGGCCCTTGTTTGTCGGCAATAATTATCCTTATCGTCAGTTTGATTATGAGACAGGTAAAGTGGGAGATTATTTTGATCCAAAGAAACCATTGAATCTTTCTAAGAACAATACTGGACTTGTTGAATTGCCGCCGGTGAGTCCTGCTTTTATTTATTATCCTTATGCTGCTTCAACAGAATTTCCTGAGGTGGGATCGGGTGGAAGAAATGCCATGGCTGGTCCGACGTATCATTCAGGTGATTTTCCTCAGGCAACAAGGTATCCATCTTATTATGATAACAAAGTATTGTTTTATGAATGGATAAGAGGATTTTTCAAGTGGGTTACATTGGATAAAGACGGCAACTATGAACAGATGGAAGCATTTGTTCCGCATATCAAATTCAACAATACAATAGATGTTGAGCTTGGTCCAGATGGCAGATTGTATGGTGTTGAATATGGAACTGGATGGTTTTCCAAAAACAATGATGCTGCATTGTTCCGCATAGATTACAATGGCGGCAACAGGGCACCCAAGCCAATGATCAAGATTGATAAAAAATCGGGAGCCATTCCATTCACAGTGAAAGCAAGCGCTGAGGGATCTGTTGATCCGGATAAAGATGCGCTTATCTATGTTTGGCATTTTGGATCGACTGTACAAAAAGCAAGTTCTTCACCGAATGCAAATTTTACTTTCACGAAGGCAGGTGATTACAGTATATATGTAGAGGTGAAAGATGCAAAAGGTGCAGTTACGAAGAGTGAAGTCATGAAAGTATATGCCGGCAATGAAGCACCCAACGTAACAGTGAAAAATGTAAACAACAACAATTTTTATTTTCCCGGTGTTCCGGTTCCATACGAAGTGTTGATCAACGACAAAGAAGATGGAACAATTGAAAAAGGCAACGTTGATAAAAAATCAATTTTTGTAAAAGTTGATTATATGAGTGGTATGGACAGGGCGCAGGTCGTGGGACATCAAATCATCACTGCAGCAATGGAAGGAAAGAATCTTGCAGCAACATTGGATTGCAAGGTTTGCCACAAGGAAAATGAAAAATCAATCGGACCTTCTTATAAACAAGTTGCACAACGTTATCAGCAAGATCCAAAAGCCAAAACATACCTAACCAACAAAATCATCAAAGGCGGAGGAGGTGTTTGGGGTGAGACAGCGATGGCTGCACATCCTGATCTGAAGCCATCGGATGCGGAGATGATTGTGGAGTGGATTTTGGGATTGAACAAACCCGTTGCACCATCTCTTCCAGCCAATGGAACAATTGTTCCAACAGCAAAAGATCTGGGCAATGGAAATTTGATGCAAATCACTGCAACTTATACAGATAAGGGAGGAAAGGGATTGAGACCACAAAGC
>JBEAYH010000185.1:0-11388 GCA_041159435.1 Bacteroidota bacterium
GGAATCAATCCTGCATGATGATCGTGTACATGTATTACATGAGGAAGTTGTTCCCATGAACAAACCCAATTGGCAAAGGCAATTTGGAATGCGCAAAACCGCTCTACATCGTCTTCATACCCATATACTTTTTCTCTGTCCAACAATCCATTGATATCTATCAAATAAAGTTCGAAACCCTGCTCATTGGTCTTCTCCTTGATCACTGTGTAATCAAACCACCAATGTCCAAGATTGGATGATGCCTTGTGTACAACCTCCCATTCATGATTGTATAAATATTTCGACCTGTACATCGGCATAACCACAGATGCATCGTGTCCAAGTTCATTTAAAAATCTTGGCAGTGAACCCACAACATCTCCCAAGCCACCTACCTTGGCTACTGGATAGCATTCTGCACTGACATGAACGATTTGCATATAAAGGAGACTGTTTACAACTTAAACTTTGTATCTTGATAAATATAATTATTTTCAGCTTACCAAAACGAATGTCATTATGAATCAACAAACGAAATGGTCTCAATTTGGAGTATTGATTACAGTATTCTTTTTCTGGGGCTTTGTGGCAGCATCCAACAGTATTTTCATTCCTTTCTGTAAAAAGTTTTTTCAATTGGATCAAATTCAGTCCCAACTGATTGGATCTGCGTTTTATGGCGCATATTTTTATGGCTCGCTGATTTTGTACATAGTTTCTTATCTCAGCGGAACGGATTTATTGAACAAAATCGGTTATAAAAAAGGCATCATTTACGGTCTGCTGATTTCGGTTGTGGGTGCAATAGCGTTGGCCATGATCAGTGGATCTGGCAATGCAACATTTGGACTGGTACTTGTATCATTTTTCATCATTGCACTTGGATTTTCTTTGCAGCAAACATCCGCTCAACCATTTGCCGTTGCACTTGGTCCGGAAGAAACTGGCACCCACCGCCTCAACATGGGTGGAAGTGTAAATTCTTTTGGAACATTATTGGGTCCACTGGTTGTCAGCGTGATGCTTTTTGGAAGTGTCACAAGTGTGAAAGAAGCATCGATTGAAAATATTCAGGAGTTGTATTTCTTTTTGGCGGGACTCTTCATCGTCGCAGCCATCATATTTGCTTATGCCAAACTGCCCAAAACCACATCTGATGAAAAATTGGAAAAGAGTCCCAAGGCAATGGTTGTATTGCTGATCATTGGACTCGTATTTCTTCCGGTTCTATTTTCTGATCTTGTAAAAGAAATCACAGGAATCAACAAAGCATTGATCATTGTTGTTTCTCTTGCCATCATTCTTGTAACACTCTTTGTCTCCATGCTCAGTGCAAAGAAAAATCCCGAAGGATGGGGTGCCATGGCTTATCCTCAATTGGTATTGGGAATGATTGCCATTTTTATATATGTGGGTGTTGAAGTAACAATCGATAACAACTTCGGTGCATTGTTAAAGAAAAATGCATTCGGGGGTTATGATGAATCGCACATTTCACACCTGGTATCATTGTACTGGGGATCATTGATGATTGGAAGATGGACTGGTGCCATCAGTGTATTCAACCTCAGCAAACAATTAAAAAAGATAATGGTCATTGTTGTTCCATTTGTTGCATTTGGCGTAATCCTTCTTGTCAACATCATAAAAGGAAATGACGTATCAGACTTTTTGATGTACCCTATTTGCATCGCCATCGGTGTACTAGCTTTTATTTATGCCAATGAGCAACCAGTGAAACTTTTATTGTCCGTTTCCGTATTGGGTGCCATCGCAATGGTTGTAGCATTGACAACTACAGGCATGGTAGCCAATTTTGCAATCATCAGTTGTGGCATGTGTTGTTCGGTGATGTGGCCTGCTATATTTGCACTTGCCGTGAATGGCATTGGAAAATACCAGAGCCAAGGTTCTGCATTTTTGATTATGATGATTCTGGGTGGTGCTATCATCCCACCAGCACAGGGAGCCATCATAGATCTAGAAACGGTAAACGATGCCAGTGTTCACACCTTTACTCAATTATCTTATGTCGTTCCACTTCTTTGCTTTGCATACCTCGCCTGGCATGCCATACAAACCAGAAGTGTTTTGAAAAAACAGGGACTGGATGTGGATGCGCAGGTAGCAGGTGGACATTGATCCTATTTCTTTGTATATTGAGCAGCCAAAATTATTTGGCTGCTTTTTTTATTAAAAAACGTGAATAATGAGCAATCATGAACCATTGGCCATTGGTGTAGATATTGGTGGAACAGGTACAAAGTTCGGCATCGTTGACAGAATTGGAAATGTTCTGTTCTCCAGTGAAATGTCTACCAAGAAACACAAAACCATTGAAACATTTATCGATGAATTGCACGAACAGTTGAGTACTTTGATCGATAAGGCAGGGGGCATAGGAAGAATGAGGGGAATTGGAATGGGAGCACCCAATGGGAATTTTTACAGCGGTACCATTGAATATGCTCCGAACTTACCATGGAAAGGAATCATACCCATCGCAAAACTTGTAAGCGATAAATTCAAATTGGATGTTACGCTTACAAATGATGCCAATGCAGCTGCCATTGGTGAAATGATGTATGGAGCTGCCAAAGGCATGAAAGATTTCATCATGATCACACTTGGAACAGGTGTTGGAAGTGGATTTGTCGCGAATGGGCAATTGATATATGGACATGATGGATTTGCAGGTGAAATTGGACATACCATTGTAATTCCAGACGGAAGAATTCATGAAGGAACGGGTAAAAAAGGTTCACTGGAAAGTTATGCTTCTGCAACCGGTGTGAGATTGACTGCTTTGGAAGTCCTTGAAAATAGCAACGAACCAAGTCTTTTGAGGGATTTGGATAAAGAAACCATTGATTCCAAAGCCGTTTATGATGCTGCCATCAAAGGAGATAAACTTGCACTTGAAATATTTGAATTCACTGGAAAAATCCTTGGTATTTCACTTGCAAATGCAGTGATGATTAGCAGTCCCGAGGCAATTATTTTGTTTGGCGGACTCACCAAGGCGGGTGATTTGATATTGAAACCTACCAGACAGCACATGGAGAAAAACCTGATTCAGGTATTTCAAAACAAAGTCAAAATACTGGTTAGCCATCTCAAAGAATCAGATGCTGCCATCTTGGGTGCCAGTGCATTGGTTTGGGAGACAGAAAAATAATCAGCTGTTTTTCAGAGCCATTTCTTGTTCCCAGGATTTCTTTCCATAGCCTGGAATCACATGCTTTTCACTGTGATAGGAAGAACGAACCAAGGGTCCGCTTTCTACATAATCAACCCCTAGTCCATAGCCAATTTCCTTGTACTCAAAGAATTCATCCGGGTGAACAAAACGATGAACAGGTAAATGTTTTTTGGTTGGCTGCAGATATTGTCCAATGGTAATCACATCCACACCATTGTCTGCAAGATCTTTGATGGTTTGAATGACTTCCTCTTTCGTTTCACCCAATCCAAGCATGATGCCTGATTTGGTTCGCATGCCTCCTTGTTTTAATTTTCTAAGGACTTCCATGCTTCTCCAATATTTTGCCTGAATTCTCACTTTTCGTGTGAGCTGTTCAACTGTTTCTATGTTATGTGATACAACTTCAGGTGCAGCATCAATGATGCGTTGAATTTGATCATCGATTCCCTTGAAATCAGGAATCAATGTTTCCAATGTGGTATCCGGATTGAGTGATTTTACTGCACGGATGGTATTGTACCATATGGTGCTGCCACCATCGGACAGTTCGTCACGATCAACAGAAGTGATCACAGCATGTTTCACTTTCATCAAGTGAATTGCTTCTGCAACTCTTTGCGGCTCATTCCAATCCACTGCTTCAGGTCGTCCGGTTGCAACTGCGCAGAATCCGCAACTCCTTGTACAAATGTTTCCCAAAATCATGAATGTGGCAGTACCTGCACCCCAACATTCTCCCATATTGGGACAATTTCCGCTTTCACAAATCGTATGAAGTTTATGAGTATCTACCAGTGATCGAACATGTCTGTAGCTTTCCCCAATGGGAAGTTTTACCCTTAGCCAATCTGGTTTTTTTTGTCTTTCTTCAGTTGTAATTGCATTCATCACGGATCAATTTGACTGCAAAGTTAATCTACTTCCTTCTTCCAAAGTTCAAGGCTATAAATCCGGAAGGAAAGAAGGATCTACCCGAAACATCGATCATTTGAACTACTTTCTTGGAGTACAGATCTGCCATGAAACCAACTTCAATTGCGGAGACAACCTGATTGAATCTGGCCCAATCAAATCTCAAAGATGCTTTGGCGTAAACACCTGGATTGAATTTCATCTCGTTCCATCCTTTTCGAAGTCCAGATCCTCCAATGATGTCTTTGGTTGGATCAAGGTTCAGAAAAGCGTCTTTGGTATCAGACTGGTATTTCAGATAGGCAACTCCGGTATCTACAGAAAATTGGATGTAGTAAGGCCGCAACAAGCCAGCGCTGAATCCACCCATAAAAACACCATAAACAGCAACACCATTTTTATTGCTTTTACCACCAATCATGATTTGTTTACCCAATCCAAGTTTGGCTTGATAAAAAATATTCTGTTTTCCAAATACAAAAGGTCTGCCGAAATAAGCGAATCCACCGTTGATGCTTCCAGGCGTTGATTGTTTTTGCTCTTTGCGATGCTGTTTCTCGGTTATCTCCAATTGAATGATGGTGGTCTTGTAAGCTGAAGAGGAGAATCCTTTCTCAAAAGCAAGTCCCCATCCATCATGGTGATTTTTGATGGAGGTGATGCTGTGTTTCTCAAAAGCAGGAACTCCTTCTTCTTCGTTTCTCAGCATTTGATTGATCTTGTTGTGTTTTTCCATTCTCGCTTGTTCTTTGCTCTTCTTTTGTGAAAAAAGGTTTGAACTAAAAAGAATAAAGCATGCAGTTGCAAAGAAGAAAACCCTGTTTGAGATCAGCATGGTGAATGAATGTGTTGTAAATTTATGCAAAAAAGCATGACATCCAGAGTTACCTATACAGGCGAATTGAGAACTTTAGCAACCCATTTGCAATCAGGCTCTGTTATTGAAACAGATGCCCCCACTGACAACCATGGAAAAGGAGAACGGTTCTCTCCCACTGATCTCATTGGTACTTCTTTGGCAGCTTGTATGTTGACCACCATGGCCATCAGAGCAAAAGAACTTGAGCCGAGGTTGAGAAATGTCGTGACTGAAACCGAAAAAATCATGTCGGCCGCACCCAGAAGAATCAGTGGCATCAACATTACTTTTCACTGGCCTGCTGAACATCAATATTCCCCAGAGGAAAGAATGTTGCTGGAGGATATTGCTTGGAGTTGTCCAGTAAAAGAGAGCATACACCCAGATATAACCTTGAATGTGCATTTTAACTGGAACGATTAACTGCTGTTATTCAAAGCATTTTCTATCATGCCTTGTGAATGCAAAGCATTCAGATTACCCTGATTTGTTGACGTATATCTTCTTGTAAGCATATTATCTTCCGGATCCAATGACTGGATCCATCGAATGGCTTTTTTCCTGTACAACATACTTTCATTGCACATGTCAAATGCAATAAGAAAAGGTGTAAATACATTGATAACTATTCTATTAAATAACCCACTTCCAAATTCTTTTTTGATGTTTTCAAAAAAGGGATCCTCCAGATTTTTTTCTTCAATCACTGAATGCATCAATCCATTGTAATGAATAAATATTTCCAGAAATTCAAGGATTCTTTTTTCGGGAAAATTCAATGGCCTCATCCTGAATTTCATCAACATCGTATGACAATCTTTGATGTGCATTGTATTTTTTAAATGACGATATTGATTGATCTCATCTTGCTCTAGAAGTTCAAACAAACCTGCTTGGCCTATTAAAAGACATTTTAAATTATATGCATTAAAAAGACCAGAATGGTGCAACAAGGGTTTGATAGAAATAAATATTTGCTCAAAGGAATACGCATTCAGTGGAAGTCCGAATGCATACATCATTCTCTTCCAAAAAATAAAATTCCAATCACCCTTGTGTAATTTTACATCAAGCAAGATAGCATGTGACTTTTTTTCTAATCTCTCCAATCCCAATGTTTCCAAGTACTCAATCGAAGGCAAACTGATGCATCGACCGATTACAGGACTAATTGCAACAGGGTTGATTTGAAAAAATGATAATTGGGAAAGAATACTCGATAGTTCAAGAGTCGGACATTGCTCAAATACACTTAGATCATGTTTCCATACCACATGCAAAATCACATTTTTATAAAACACATCATGTTCGTGTTGATGTTGAAACCATTCTGAGCTGTTGATATGTATTTCAACAGACCCTATCCACAGTGCATCATTGATTTCGATTCTAGCATGCAAGAAATCAGGACCCTGATTGAAATTGATGTCACCACCGTACACAATATTGATACACTCTCCATTGACTGTTTTTAACGAGGTTAACTCTTTTACATGATTCAACCAATACAATTGAAGCTGAGACTCTTTCATCAATGTACAAATCAATCAAAAAAGGAATACAATGTGAAAGCTAAAAACCCATGAATAAAAAAGAAAATAACTATAAAAAAGATTGTTTCAACACCTGTACAACGCGACTTACCGGCAGTCCCATCACATTGTAGAAGTCACCATTGATATTTTTAATTCCTATGACACCAATCCATTCCTGTATGGCATATGCACCAGCTTTATCATACGGTTTGTACTGATCAACATAGTGATGAATCTGAGCATCATCTATTGTATGAAACTCGACATCGGTTTTGTCATAAAAGATTTCTTTCTTTTCTGCAGACCTGATTTCAACAGCTGTAATAACTGAGTGGGTCTTCCCCGACAACTGTTGCAAAATACTGATGGCATGTGCTCTGTTTTCAGGCTTGCCAATGATCATGCCATCGAGCACTACAATGGTATCTGCTGCAATTAAAATGCATTGATCCATCGACTGCCCCATTTGATCTACAATGGCCTGGTTTTTTTTCGATGCAATGTGCATGGCAATGTGTTCTGGCGATGCACCTGGAGAAAAAGATTCATCCGCATCAGAAACCATCACTTCAAAATTTATTTCCGCCCATTCCAACAGCATTTTTCGACGTGGTGAACCTGAAGCAAGTATAATTTTTTTCATCCGTAATAATAATGGTATAAAATCATGGAAAGAATGCCCATCAACATGAGCAGCTTGACTTGTCGCGTTAATTTTGTATAATCTTCAATAGCTACTGCATTTTTCAAATTCAAAAAAATCGAGACAATCATCGCAAGTAAAGTGCAGAAAATATATAGACTGAGCAGGTACCAGGCACTGAAGAGCGCATACACCATGATAGCTGACAAAGACCCAAACAAAACAATCAGCCATACTGAAACAAAAACCTTGGTAGCGTGAATGCCCCAGGAAATAGGCATTGTTTTACAACCATACTTTCTGTCACCCAATTCATCTTCCATGTCTTTGATTACTTCTCGCACCAGGGAAACCATGAATGCGAATCCTCCGTAAAGTATTGCCAGCTTGTAGATATTGATCAATGCAAGATTTGAAGCCGGTATCCAACTGCCCGACTTCCAATTGATTTCCGCCACAAAGAGCATAAAGATTACCCATGCAGTGAGCAAAGAGATGATGACATTTCCGGAAAGCAACTTCTTTTTAAAAGTAGTTGAATATACCCACAGCAATATCACTGCAATACCATTCAATAGAAAAAGTAAAAAATTATTAAGCTGTATAGCTACATAGGCTGTGATGATCAGTCCAGCAATCGATAAAATAAAATGCCACATCATTGCCCATCGTCTTGAAATCTCTTTGTCAACAATCAATTTCCCTGGCTTGTTGATCTTATCAATGTTCAGGTCAAAATAATCGTTGATGATATATCCAGCCCCTGCTATCAACAATGAGGCCACTACCATCCAATGAAATAAATTGTACGAAAGCAAGGGATTACCCCCTAATATTTTGTGATAGGAAGATTGTATGATCAATTGATAAAAGAATACCTGTGTGACTGCGATGAACAACAGGTTTTTGATTCTAATCAATTGAAAAAATGACCAAATTTTTGACATGGTTGTAGTTAAATGCTTTGAGTAGAATCTTGGATGTGCCATTTATCTTGGGTCCTCATAACTTTTTCAATCACATCACGGACAGCACCATCTCCCCCGTTGCGAGGAGAAATATAGTCGGCCTGGATCTTGATTTCTGTTGCAGCATCAGCTGGGCAAGTTTTCAATCCACTAACAGAAAAAGCATCCAAGTCAGGTAAATCATCCCCCATAAACAAGACCTCTTCTTTTTGGAGTTGATAGGTCGACATGAGCTCGTTTATTTGCTCTGACTTTCTTTTTGCTTTTTGGATGAAATGCTTCACGCCAAGATATTTCAGTCTTTCGGCACATGCATCTGAAAATGAACCGGTGATTACAGCTATTTGAAAATTTTGCTGAATGGCCATTTGGAGGGCCAGTCCGTCTTTTATATCCATTTCTCTCAGCCAATGTTGATCTTTTTGAATCAACAATTTCCCATTGGTTAGCACACCATCCAGGTCAAATGCAAGTAGTTTTATTTTTGAAAATTTGACCAGCAGATGCGCATCCATGTTTCAAAATTAATCTTTCAATCTGATTATCAGAGATTGGTTTCCCTTAAGAAATTATTGCATTGTATTTCAGAAAATAATTTTGAAAAAAAATCAATCAATCCAATAGTTTGAATTTGAGTATTGATTTTCAAGCGTTTACACACCTGATTTGAAAAGAATTTTCTGTCATATTTATCTGTTTTAACATCTTACTCTAGCGTACCGTACATGAAAAATCATTCTCTTTACCTTATTATTGCATCGATTTGAGGAAATTATGGCAAAAAATTTATTGATAGTTGAGTCCCCTGCGAAAGCAAAAACCATTGAAAAAATACTGGGCAGCGATTTCGAAGTGAAAAGCTGTTATGGTCATATACGTGACCTGGAAAAGGATGAAATGGGAATTGATGTAAAGAAAGGTTTTAAGCCTAGATACATTGTACCTGAGGAGAAGGAAAAAGTTGTAAAAGAATTGAAGCAACTGGCTAAAAAATCAGAAGAAGTTTGGTTGGCGACGGATGAGGACCGTGAGGGTGAAGCCATCAGTTGGCATCTTTGTGAGGTGTTGGGTTTAGATCCAAGCTCTACCAAAAGAATTGTCTTTCATGAAATTACAAAGCCTGCCATTAAATCAGCCGTTGAAAAACCCAGGACGGTCAACATGAACCTGGTTAATGCGCAACAGGCCAGGAGAATATTGGATAGAATCGTGGGATTTGAGCTCTCTCCTATTTTATGGAGAAAAATGAGCATGAAAAACAATCTTTCTGCAGGCAGGGTGCAAAGTGTTGCAGTAAGAATACTCGTTGAAAGAGAAAGAGCCATCAATTCTTTTGTTCCTGTTAGTCACTTTAAAATAGAAGCTTCCTTCAAGGCGAAAGATATCAACGGCAAACCTGTAACATTCAAAGCCGAAGGGACAAAGAAAAACAATGAGCAAGATGCTGCAACTTTTTTGGAAGGTTGTGTTCAAGCCTCGTTCAAAGTTGATGATATTCAAAAAAAACCATCCAAGAAATCGCCTGCTGCGCCTTTCACCACTTCAACATTGCAACAGGAAGCCAGCAGAAAATTGGGATATGGCGTAAGCAAAACCATGTTGCTAGCTCAAAAATTATATGAAGCTGGACACATCACTTACATGCGAACAGACAGTGTGAGCCTGAGTGAGACTGCTGTACAAGATATTTCCAATCAAATCACAAGTTCTTACGGGAAGGATTTTCTGCAGACAAGAAAATTCAAAAACAAAAACGAATCTGCACAGGAAGCTCACGAAGCCATTCGTCCTACATACATGGATAAGGCATCCGTTGATATTGCAGACGCGCAGCGATTGTATGACCTCATTTGGAAAAGAACCATGGCCAGTCAAATGGCAGACGCCGAACTGGAAAAAACAATTGCCGACATTTCTATTTCAACCCAACAGGAAAAACTCAAAGCAGAAGGTGAAGTGATGAAGTTCGAAGGCTTTCTCAAAGTATACAATGAGAGCAAGGATGAAGAGGATGAGAATGAGGATGACTCAGTTGAGGGAATGCTGCCTCCGCTTGCAATTGGACAAACACTCGATTTACAACAACTAACTGCTACAGAAAGATACAGTCGCCCGCAACCAAGATACACAGAAGCTTCCCTGGTAAAAAAATTGGAAGAACTGGGAATTGGCAGACCCTCTACCTATGCTCCAACCATATCTACTATATTGAAAAGAGGATATGTAGAAAAGCGTGAGAAAGAAGGAACAAAAAGAGATTTCAGGGTGCTCAGTTTGCAAAAAGGCAAAATTGAAAGAGTCATTGAGCAAGAAAATACAGGTGCCGAGAAAGGAAAATTGTTCCCAACCGATCTAGGATCAGTTGTTACAGATTTTCTGATACAATATTTCAATCATGTGATGGATTATGGTTTCACGGCAAAAATTGAAAATGAGTTCGATGAAATCGCAGAAGGTGATCAGGACTGGAGCAAGATGCTAAAAGACTTCTACTCTCCCTTTAAAAAGGATGTCGATCACACGATGGAAAAAGCTGAACGCATCAGCGGTGAACGTGAATTGGGCAATGATCCCGTTTCTGGTAAAAGGGTTATCGCAAGAATGGGCAGATACGGTCCAATGGTTCAAATGGGTGAAACCACCGAAGAAGAGAAACCAAAGTTCGCAAAACTGAGAGCAGACCAGAGCATTGAAACCATTCTGTTGAATGACGCATTGGAATTATTCAAGCTCCCACGGATACTTGGTGAATTTGAAAACACCGAGGTTCAAGTCAATATTGGAAGATTCGGACCTTATATCGCTCATGACAAAAAATTTTACTCGCTTGCAAAGGAGTACGATCCTTATGAAATTATTCTGGAGACAGCCATCCCGATCATAGAAGAAAAACGAAAAGCAAAGGATGAGCGTACGATCAAGGTATTTGAAAAAGAAAAAATTCAATTGCTGAAAGGTCCTTATGGTATTTATATCAAAAAGGGACTCAGAAATTTTCCGATTCCAAAGGAAAAACAGGAAGAAGCAAAGGATCTCACTATTGAAGAAGTTCAAGCCATGATTGAATATGCCATTGCGAATCCCTCCAGAGGAAAACGCAAAGCAAAAAAGAAATCTTAAATCATTGGCGATGATGGCAAACAGTGAGTTATCTGCATTGCTGAACCTGATTGAAGATCCTGATGAAGATGTTTTCAATTCAATCACCGAACGTTTTGTAGGCATGGGAAAGGAAATCATTCCCATTTTGGAGGAACACCAGCATGGCACACACGATGAAGAGC
>JBEAYH010000015.1:0-6528 GCA_041159435.1 Bacteroidota bacterium
GCGGCCAGAAAAGTGGGTGCTCTGGTTGGCTTTGATCTGGCCCATGCAGTTGGAAATGTTGACTTGCGACTGCACGATTGGGATGTAGATTTTGCTTGTTGGTGTTCATACAAATACCTCAATGCAGGTCCGGGTGCTATTGCAGGCGCCTTCATTCATGAGAAACACCACCAAGCTGAAATCAATCGGCTCGAAGGATGGTGGGGTGTTAAGTTGAACGAAAGATTTCTGATGAAGAAAAATTTCATTTCTTCAGGGAATGCCGCTGCATGGCAATTGAGTACATCTCCCATGTTGCTGTTTGCATGTCTGCATGCCTCTTTACAAATTATAGAGAAAGCTGGATGGCACAACATGTTGAGCAAGCAGCAAAAGATGATTGAGTGGACTGATTTCTTACTTACCACACTTCCGAATAATTTATTCAAGAGGGTTACTCCCCAGCAACGAGGATGTCAAATTTCATTGCAGTTCCAGAAAAAGGGCAAGGAGGTATATAGCCGGTTGTTTGAGAAAGGGTTCATGATAGATTGGAGAGAACCGGATGTTATCCGATTTGCGCCAGTCCCTTTGTACAATTCATTCACAGATATCTGGCATTTTTTTAATTCATTGAGAGAAATCATCAATGAACTAACTTTGAACGATTAGCAAGCAATGAACAGACAGTATTTAATTGATCAAATCAAAGAAAAGCAGACTTACTTGTGTGTGGGACTCGATACCGATCCAACACTGATTCCAACTCATTTACTCAAGGAGGAAGATCCCATATTCGCCTTCAACAAAGCAATCATTGATGCAACGCTGGATAGTTGTGTGGCATACAAAATCAATACAGCATTTTATGAATTGCAGGGAATAGAAGGGTGGAAGGCTTTGGAGAAAACGGTTAATTATATCCCTAAAACCCATTTTAAAATTGCAGACGCTAAACGTGGTGATATCGGGAATACATCAACCCAATATGCAAAGGCCTTTTTGCAACAGCTTCCATTCGACGCAATCACCATCGCTCCATACATGGGAGAGGACAGTGTGAAACCTTTCTTGCAATTTGACGGGAAATGGGCGATCGTACTTGGGCTCACATCCAATCCGGGTGCAGCTGATTTTGAGCTCCAAAAAATGGAGAATGGTAAAACTCTCTACGAATCTGTTATTTCAAAAGTTGCATCTTGGGGAACAACTGAAAACCTCATGTTTGTTGTAGGTGCTACCAGGTCTGATGAATTTTTACACCTAAGAAAGTTAGTCCCCCATCATTTTTTTCTTGTACCAGGTGTGGGTGCACAGGGTGGTAGTTTAGAGGAAATTTCAAGAAAGGCAATGACCCAGGATGTTGGTTTGTTGGTGAATGTCAGCCGCGATATTATTTATGCTTCAAAGAATCATGACTTTGCACAAACAGCAGGGGAAAAAGCAGCAGGATACGCAAAGCAAATGAAGCAATTTTTAGAGACCCATTGATCAAATCAGCTTTTTGCCAACGATTGAAGCCAAGACTGCGTCAGACCAATATCATATTCCGCATTGGAAGGATGCAGTCCATCATCAGCCAAAAATTTTGCCGCATTGCACCTAATTCTGCCGCCATTCGTAATTTCTATATAGTTGCAATGGTAATTCAATGTAATTTGATGGTTGATCTGATTGTACAGGTCTATTTCCAGTTTTATTTTATTCCGATCTCGATCTTTTGCAAAAGGCGTACATCCCCAATCGGGAATACTGATCACAAACGTATGCGAAGGATCGCTTACATAACTTATTGCCTTCTGTAATAAGATTTCAAACTCTTTTTTATAAATACCGATGTCCATTCCTCTGTATTGGTTATTTACTCCAATCAGCAATGTGGACAAACTAAATGTATCATTGATATTTTTCAATGCAATGTTTTCCAACAATTCTCCGGTTGTCCAACCGGTTTTTGCTATGATGGTAGGCACAAATATTTTTCCTGCATTGCGTTTTATTTTTTTTACCAGTTGATTTGGGAAATTTTCAGACAAATCAACACCCTCGCCGATGGTATATGAATCTCCTAAGAATATAATTTTATTTTCATTCGCCAGCATACTGCTAAATTAAGACAGTTGAACATCTATCCATATTGGTTTCGTCATATTTTATTGATGTAACTTGCAGGCATGTTGAAAAACGGAATTTTACTGTTTTTTGGACTGCTCAATTTTTTTGTTTCTGGAGCCCAGGTTGGTGACAGTTCCATTGTATGGGAAGGCAAGCAGGTTACCCTCTCGCCTATTGTCATCAGAAGAGGTACCAATGTACCTGGTTTCATCAGAAAGGTTGAAGATGATACCACTTTCTACAAAGCATTCAAGAATTTAAGGGTATTGAATTTCTCTTCACTCAATGATATAAGAATGCTTGACAAGAAAGGAAGGGTGGAGTCAAGTTTATACAGCAAGACCCGGCAATGGGCAAAACGTGGCTGCCGTGTTACCAATGTTATCGAGGAGAAAACTACAGGTGATTTTTATGATCGCAAAGGCGATTATAATTACTATACGGCAGAATTATATGCTTCTTTGTTTTTTTCGAAAGATACTGTCTGCGGACAAACCAATGTGATCAAGGATATGAATCGTTCGATCAAAGGGAAAAAGGGTTTGGAAAAGAACAAGGAGCAATTGAAGATGTTGTTTTTCAATCCAGGGAAAGATATACCAGGAATTCCATTGATGGGAGACAAGGTGAAGGTTTTCGACAAAGCACATGCCGGACTCTATGATTTCTCGGTAGATATCCAGGATTACAAGGGTAAATCTGCTTATGTGTTCACTCTTAAGATGAAAGAGGGACTCTCTTTTTTCAAGAAAGACAATGTGGTGATTGATGAAATGACAACATGGTTTGACTATGACAGTTTTGAAGTGCTATCGAGAAATTATAAAATGAGTTACAGTGCAGGTGTATACAAGTTCAATGTTGCAATGGATGTTGAGATTTCAAAATTTGGAAAATTGTTGTATCCTTCTGTCATCAGGTACAACGGCAGTTGGGGAGTAATGGTGAAGGGAAGTGAGCGAGGTGTCTTTACTGCAACCGTTTATGATCTTTCAAGCAACTGATTGTTTTTCGTATAGCCTCTCCATTTTTCAATTACAGCTTTCATATCATCTGGTAACTCACTGTCAAATTTCATATCTTTTTCAGTAATGGGGTGTGTGAAGCCCAATGTTTTTGCATGCAGGGCTTGTCTGCTACAGATGGTAAAGCAATTTTCTACGAATTGTTTGTACTTGCTGAATACGGTTCCTTTCACAATCGCATCTCCACCATAGGTATCATCATTGAATAGAGGGTGACCGATATGTTGCATATGAACCCTGATCTGATGTGTTCTGCCTGTTTCCAGTCGGCATTCAACCAGACTTACATATTTCATGTCTTCCAATACTGTAAAGTGTGTGATGGCCTCTTTTCCATGATCTCCTTCAGGATAAACATCCATCAATTTTCTCAGCCTTTGATGGCGGGCAATATTTCCAGTAATGGTTCCTTGCAGTTCTTCAAAATTTCCCCAAACCAATGCGATGTATTTTCTTTCAACCGTGTGATCAAAAAATTGCTTTGCCAGCTTTAAGGCAGCTATCTCTGATTTGGCCAATACTATCAAGCCACTTGTGTTTTTATCAATTCGGTGCACCATTCCAAATCTGGGTAGTTTAGACTCATCCAGATCAGGTTGTTGTTGCTTTAGATACCATGCAACTCCGTTGATCAATGTGCCATTGTAATTTCCTGAGCCTGGATGAACCACGAGTCCTGCAGGTTTATTGATCACCAATACATGATCATCTTCAAAAACAATGTTCAATGCCATCTCTTCAGGCACTATTTCGTATGTTTCCGGATCGGTATCTGAATAAAAAATAATCTGATCAAAGGGCTTGACTTTGTAATTGGATTTGACGGGTTGATGGTTGACGAGCACCATTCCGTTGTCAATTGCTTGCTGAATTCTATTTCTAGAGGTGTTCACAACCTTGCTTAGAATGAATTTGTCAATCCTCAGCGGTTCCTGTCCCTTGTCAACTTGAATAGTCAGCCTTTCATAAAGCTCTTCTGCAGCTGCATCTCTAACTTCTTCTATATGATCTGTTGATTTTTTCAAGAGCCTTAATCTGTATTTTTGCAAAGTTAATGCCTTTCCCAACTATTTAAGAAGCATGCAGCAAAAGGTCCAATTCAGCGATTTAGGTTCAATTGAATACGGAGAAGCCTGGAAATTTCAGGAGTCCTTGCTCATGCAAAATGCCGATATCAAAAAAAAGATTGCAAACGGTAACCATGCAGTAGACACCGCCCATCATTTGTTGTTTTGTGAACATCCTCCGGTATATACATTGGGCAAAAGCGGTAAAGAAGAACATGTGCTCATTAGTAAGGACGAACTTGCTAAAAGAAATATTGCCTATTATGAAACCAATCGAGGTGGAGACATCACCTTTCACGGTCCTGGTCAAATTGTAGGGTACCCTATTCTAGATCTCGAAAAATATTACCGCGATATTGGTCGTTATTTAAGATCACTGGAAGAGGTTATCATTCTAGCGCTTGCTGAATATGGTATCAAAGGTGAGAGAAGCAAGGGTGAAACAGGTGTATGGATTGATCCTGATAACAAAATGAAAGCCCGTAAGATATGTGCAATGGGCGTTCGATGCAGCAGATGGATTACGATGCATGGATTTGCATTGAATGTCAATACAAACCTGGATTACTTTACCATGATTGTCCCTTGTGGCATTGTAGACAAGCAGGTGACATCTATTCAAAAGGAGCTGGGCACAGAGTTGGATATGGAGTCAGTCAAGAGAGTGTTGATTGATAAATTCCAGACAGTCTTTGATTGCGAGGTGTCTTAGTCGGCATTGATGAAAAATTTCCCTTTCTCCTTTACGCGCTCGCCTTCTGATATTTCGTACTTAAACCATCCGCTGAAGATGAAATTGGATTTGTCGATCAGCAATTGTGATTCTCTGATGTTTTTCATGTGGAAAATGGTTTGCCCGTTCTCTTTCCATACCTGCAAATTAAATTTTCTCTTGTTTGTCTGAGGAAGTACCAGCATGAGATTATTTTCTTTATTCACAAATAAAAATGGATTCGGACTCAGGTTGTTCACTGGACCGATTTTTTCTGTGATGATCTTGATGTTGGACCTTGTATCGATGGTGTCCGCTTTTAAAGTCAGGACACTTTCAATGAGTTTTTTCTTGGTGATTACTTCTGCAGTATCGATGAAATTGACTACCTGTAGTGTTTGCTTTTCTGCAATAGGCAATTGTTTTTTTACAGGAACTGAGATGCTGTCTTTTTTGACAGGTATGTTTAAAGTGGGTTGAATGGTTTCAATGACAGCTTTTTTGGAGTTTGTAAAATAGTATTTGCCATTGGCGCTTACATAAAAGATTCTGTAAAAATGTACGAGACTTTTATTTCCCCTGTCAACGTATCCATTTTGAGGTGTATTTGGGTCAGGCATGGATGCAATGGACTTGAATCCATTCAATGAATCAATCGATCTCTGAATCACCAAAAGTGTAAGTGTTTCAGATGGTTTTTCCCAACTGATGATGGTTGTTCCATTTTTGTCTATTGTCTTAAAAGAGGGGAGTCCTTGTCCAAAAGATCTGGCAATTGTGCAGCAGATCAAAATCAATATTTGCAGAAATATCTTCAGTGGAAGTAGATTTTTATTTTTAAAATTATTGAAAATTCAGTTTTCCATGTTCAATGCTTCTATTGCCTTGCAGACCACCACTGTGAATCAGTAAAATCTTGGATCCGCTCTTGAAATAGCCAGTTCGCAGCAAGTTGTAAAATCCACTTATCATCTTACCTGTGTATACAAAATCTGTTGGAATGCCGTGTTGATCATAAAACCAATTCATAGTATCAAAAAGCGACTGATTGGATTTTGCGTATCCTCCAAAATGAAAATCAAATTGAAGGTCTAGCTGATCTTTTTTTTCAATCAATGCATTGTCCAAGAAACATATTTCATTTTTCAATGACTCATTGTTGTTAAGAGATGAAAAAACAACCAATTTTTGAAGGCTGTTTAATTTGAGCAGGAGTCCAGCTGCCATTGTACCTGTTCCTGCAGCTGCGATGATATATTCATATGCACTTACTCCTTCAAAATCTAATATCTCACTTGCACCCTTCATTCCCCTTGAGTCATATCCACCCATTGGAATGAAAAGTGTATCATCGGCTGCCTCTTTTTGTAATTCGTTTAGAATTTGATCATATGAATGGTGTGCAATGAATTTCAGTTCCATTCCAAACATGATACAATCTTTTAATGTGTCATTGAGAACTTTTGGTGGATGCCCTTTGACGTAACCAATCGATTGGATTCCATTTTCCCGGCATGCATAAGCTGCTGCATGCAGGTGATTGGAGTAGTATCCACCAAAGGTTGCCACTGTGTTTTTTTCTTTCAGGATCGCTTCTTCTATGAAGTATTTCAATTTAAAATATTTATTT
>JBEAYH010000044.1:0-17130 GCA_041159435.1 Bacteroidota bacterium
ATCACCAACTCAATCAAACATGCACATTGTACTGTCATCCATATCAGCATCCTGAAAGACAAAGAAACCCTGCATATCAATTTCAATGACAATGGGACAGGAATTGATATGATGAAAATTAAAAAGAAACATGGGATCAATAATATACACAGCCGTGTTACATTTTTGAATGGTACAATCAATACAAAAAGTGTGCCTGGTAAAACTGCATACTATATTCAAATACCTTTGTAATTGAAATGAAAACATTTTCCATTTACATTGTCGACGATCACAATCTCTTTCTAGAAAGTATTGAAGCTTTTTTGGGTTTGCAGGACCGTTATAATTGTGTGGGACATGCAACGGATATTGAAACAGCTTTTGAGGATATTGCCCGTTTGAAGCCGGACATTATTTTCATCGATTATCATTTAAATGAAACAAACGGATTTGAGTTGCTAAATAAAATAAGAGAAGGGCATGTGGACTGCATCAACATCATATTAACCATGCGCAGAGATACTCAAATTAGAAACAAGGCCAAAGAAATGGGTGCGCAGGGATATTTATTGAAATCCATGGGTGCTGAAGAATTGATTCAGGCACTTGATGAAATCACTTCACTGAAAACCGGATTCTTTGATTCCATCGAAGAAGATTTAAAATCAAAAGGAGCAAATTACCGAAACCTGCTTACTGTCAGAGAAATGCAAATTGCAAAACTGGTGACAGAGGGAGTATCAAGTGAAGGGATTGCTGAGAAACTTGACCTCAGCTTGCATACTGTGAATTCTCATCGAAAAAACATCCTGCGAAAACTAAACGCAAAAAATCCAATTGACCTGATGAATTACCTGCGGGAAATAGGGGAGATATAACATTACATTCCAAATTCACTCAGGAACTTGATGCGCATGATTTTTAACTGCTCCCATTCCAAATCAAGATCCGACAACTCCTCACGGGCCACATCAAGACTGCTGGTTTCACAACTCTTGAAATAATCAATGATCTCTTCCTGATGATCTTCATCAACCATCTGGTCGATCGCATAATTTAAGTTGAGCTTTGTTCCACTGGCAACAATGGTTTCCATGGCCTCCAACAGTTGCTCCATCTTCATGTCACGGTTCTTTGCAATCACATCCAACGAAACTTTTTTATCCACCTGCTGAATGATGAAGACTTTGTCGCCACTTTTATTCACAACACTTCTCATCACAAAATCATCCGGCTTGATGACATCATTTTCTTCTACATATTTAGATATCAAATCAACAAACTTCTGCCCATAGCGAAGGGCCTTCCCCTTGCTGACTCCGCTGATTTTTTCAAGTTCCTCTAATGTAGTGGGATATTGGGTTGCCATATCCTCCAATGAAGATTCAAGGAAAATCACAAAAGGAGGAAGTTTCTTTTCTTTTGCAAATTGCTTTCTCAGGTCCTTCAGCATTTCAAACAACCTGCTGTCAACTGCTGCGGTTGCTCCACCACCATCTATTCCATCTTCATCATCTTCATTCGCATCTTCAAAGAAATTGCTCATCACCATTTTAAATGATACAGGCTTCTTGAGGAAGGCCGTTCCTTTCTTACCAATTTTCAAAATGCCATGCTCGGTAATATCTTTTTCAAGCAATCCTTCTAACAACATCTGGCGAATAAGGGAAGTCCAGAAATGTTCAGGCTGATCATTTCCAGAAGCAAATACATCCAATTCATCGTGTCGGTACATTTTGATTTGCGGAATCATCCTGCCAATCAAAATATTCACCACATAATCTGCCGCAAATCTTTCGTCAAGTGCTTTCACTACTTTCAATAGTACAAGTGCAGCTGCTTTCGCTTCAATTTTTTCTTTGGGATGATTGCAGTTGTCGCATCTTCCACAGTTCTCGGTTGTATAATCTTCGCCGAAGTATTTCATGAGGACCTTCCTTCTGCACTGACCGCTTTCTGCAAAAGCAACCATTTCATCAATCAATTGCGAACCGACTTCCCGTTCGCTCAATTGTTTGTCGCGCAAAAAATGTTCCAGCTTCGAAACATCTTTGTGAGAATAATACAACATACATTTCCCTTCCATTCCATCCCTGCCTGCTCGACCTGTTTCCTGGTAATAATTTTCAAGACTCTTCGGAATATTATAATGTATGACAAAACGGATGTCTGGTTTATCAATCCCCATTCCAAAAGCAATTGTGGCAACGATTACCTGCATGTCTTCATTCAAAAACATGTCCTGCCGCTCTGCTCTCAACTTGCTGTCGAGTCCAGCGTGGTAAGCCCCCGCACTGATGCCATTTACTTTTAATATTTCAGATAATTCTTCTGTAGTTTTTCTATTCAGCGTATAGATGATACCGCTCTTGCCCCTGTTTTCATGAATAAACTTCACAATGCCCTTGATGGTTTGATCTTTGGCCACCTTGGGTCTTACTTCATAATCCAGGTTGGGTCTGTTAAAGGAAGAAATGAAAATGTCTGCATTTCTCAAGCCCAAATTCGTCACGATGTCCTGTTGCACTTTGGGAGTAGCAGTTGCAGTGAGTGCAATGATGGGAGCTTTTGGATTGATCTGATCCATCATTTCTTTCAGTCTGCGGTATTCAGGTCTGAAGTCGTGTCCCCATTCTGAAATGCAATGTGCCTCATCCACCGCGAAAAAAGAAACATGGAGATCACTAAAGAAATCAAGATTCTCCTGACGGGTAAGTGTTTCCGGTGCAACGTAGAGCATCTTGGTTTTGCCTGACGTCAAATCGTCGTGCACTTCCTTGATCTCTTTTTTATTCAATGTAGAATTGAGAAAATGTGCCACATCATCTTTGCTGCTGTAGCCTCTGACCAAATCGACCTGGTTTTTCATCAGGGCAATCAATGGAGAAACAACAATTGCACATCCCTCGCTGATCAGGGCAGGCAATTGATAACAAAGACTTTTTCCCCCGCCAGTCGGCTTGATCACAAACGTATCATTCCCATTCAGCAGATTCTCAATAATGGCCTCCTGGTTTCCGCGAAATGATTCAAATCCGAAATATTGCCGAAGGGGTCCGATAAGATCTATATCCGATTTCTTCGCAGTTTTTTTGGTGGAAGATTTTGCTGAGCTGGTTGGTTTTGACTTGACTGGGGGCATCTTTCTCCTATAATATACGAAAGGGCAGCGAATTTACCTAAAAGCAATGCTAAAACAAGCCTCTGTCAAGCTAAAACATTCATAATTATGGTAATTTTGTCCCTCACAAAAAACCGGTGCTCCCAAGGTAAATACCTGAATGAAAAATACTCCTGTTCTGGAAATCGCTCGGCGCACGTTGGAACTGGAAGCTCAAGCCCTCTCTGAACTCTCCCATTCAATCGATTCATCATTTGAAAAAGTAATTGATGTCTTAAATGACATGAAAGGAAGGCTGGTAATCAGTGGAATAGGCAAAAGCGCCATTGTGGGACAAAAAATAGTAGCCACCCTTAACAGCACCGGCACCCCCTCCATATTCATGCATGCAGCAGATGCGATACATGGTGACCTGGGCATGATCCAACATGATGATGTAGTGATGATCATTTCGAAAAGCGGTGAGAGTCCAGAGATTAAAATGCTCATCACCCTGATCAACAATCTTGGCAACACACTGATTGGAATGGTTGGAAATTTGCATTCGGTTTTGGCCACTTCATCCCATTATATATTAAATACAACCGTCAGCCAGGAAGCCTGTCCCAACAACCTTGCCCCCACTGCCAGTACCACGGCTCAAATGGCCATGGGAGACGCACTGGCTGTGAGCCTGATGGAATTGAAGGGATTCACTGCGGATGATTTCGCGAAATTTCATCCGGGAGGAACACTGGGCAAAAAATTGTACCTCCGTGTGCAGGATCTCAGCCAATTCAATGAAAAACCTGCAGTTGAGCCCGATAGCAATATCAAAGAAGTGATTGTAGAGATGACGAAAAAAAGATTGGGACTCACAGCAGTCGTTGATGCCTATCAAAAGTTATTGGGCGTTATCACCGACGGAGATTTAAGACGCATGCTTGAAAAAGGGATTGACATCGAACATAAAAAAGCAAAAGATATCATGAGCAAAGCACCCAAGACCATTGCTCCGGATGCACTGGCGGTGGATGCACTCGATAGAATGAGGAAAAATAACATTACCCAGCTGATTGTAAAAACAGGAGAAGAATATGCAGGTGTAATACATTTGCATGATCTGATCAAAGAAGGACTGGTTTAAATAACAACCATGAAGAACAAACATCACTATGTAGCCATCATGGCAGGAGGAATTGGAAGTCGCTTTTGGCCAATGAGCAGAACTTCCTACCCAAAACAGTTTTTGGACATCCTCAATTCTGGAAGAACATTGATTCAATCCACCTACGATCGTTTCAAAAAATTCATCCCCGAAGAAAATATTTATATCGTTACTTCTGATGAATACGTTCCCATTGTACAGGAACAGCTTCCTGAACTGAAGATGGCGAATATTGTAGCAGAGCCTTCCAGAAAAAATACCGCCCCTTGTGTGGCATATATTTCATACAAGCTCCAGCAACTGAATGAAAAAGGAGCATTGATATGTGCACCCGCCGATCACCTGATTTCAGATGAAACCGGATTTACAAAAGTATGTCTCGAAGCACTGAGCTTTGTTTCCCAACACAAAGCATTGATCACGCTTGGCATCAAACCCACACATCCAAATACGGGTTACGGATACATTCAGTTTGAACAACAGCCTGCAAGCGACAATGTCTATAAAGTAAAAACATTCACCGAAAAACCAAATCTCGATCTTGCAAAAACATTTTTGTCGAGCGGAGAGTTTCTGTGGAATGCCGGCATTTTTGTATGGCAGGTAGGAAGCATAGTAGCTGCATTTGAAAAGCATCTGCCTGAAATTGCAGAACTGTTTGAAACAGAAAAATCTTCATTCAATACGCCTTCGGAAAAAGATTCGATTGAAAAAATATATCCGCAATGCTCGAATATTTCGATTGACTTCGGCATCATGGAGAAAGCAGAAAACGTATACATCATTCCATCCTCCTTTGGCTGGAGCGACTTAGGCACATGGAATTCTGCGCATGATAACATGGAAAAAGATTACCTCGGAAATGCGGTCGCAGGCAATGAAGTGATGGTGATTGATGCAACACGCTGCATGGTCCATGCCCCTAACAACAAATTGGTATTGCTGCAGGGAATGGATGATTATATTGTAGTGGATACGGACGATGTGCTCATGATCTGCAAAAAAGAAAAAGAGCAGGAGATCAAACAATACGTGGCTGAAGTAAAAAGAAACAAGGGAGATAAATACCTTTGATGAATGATCCCTATTCAATCCAAACTCCCCAATACAGGCACATCGATTTTTACAGTGATGAGTGCATTGGCTGCAGAGCACCATGCCATCAATATTGGACAGGGATTTCCTGATTTTGAAATGGACCAAGAGCTGGCTGAACTGGCTGCTCAAAAAATTGTACAGGGATACAACCAATACGTCCCGATGGCTGGTTATATGCCCTTGAGAGAATCCATCGCAGAAAAAATTTTTAACCTCTATGGCAACAACGTATCCGCTGCCGACGAGATCACGGTTACACCCGGAGGAAGTTATGCCATCTACACTGCCTTCACCACCATTCTACAACCAGGTGATGAAGTGATTGTACTTGAGCCTGCATATGATTGTTATATCCCCAATATTGTTGCGAATGGAGGAATACCGATTCGCGTGCCGCTGAAGTTTCCTGATTACTCGATTGACTGGGAAAAAGTAAAAGATGCAATCAATCAAAAAACAAAAGCGATCATCATCAACAGTCCACATAATCCAACAGGAACAATTTTGAGTGATGATGACATGCAGATGCTGCAACAACTGTTGAGCAATACCAATATTTTTTTGATCAGTGATGAAGTATATGAACACCTCGTGTTTGACGGCAAGCAGCACAACAGTGTATTGAAATACCCCGAGCTTTACAACAGAAGCTTTGTTTGTTTCTCATTTGGAAAAGTATACAACTGCACGGGATGGAAACTGGGATACTGTGTTGCACCAAAAGCATATACAGCTGAATTCAGGCGACTCCATCAGTTCGATGCCTTCTGTTGTTTCACTCCCACACAAGTGGCATTGGCAGCACATCTTAAAAAACAGGAAAGATACCTTTCGCTGGCTCCCTTCATGCAGCAAAAAAGAGATTTCTTCTTGGAAAAAATGAAATCATCCCGCTTCACCCTGCTTCCCTCTTCAGGCAGTTACTTTGTTTGCGGTACATACGAAAATATTTCCGACATGTCTTCGATGGACATGGCCATGCACCTCACCAAGTCCATCGGCGTAGCCACCATTCCGGTTTCTGCATTTTACCAAAACGGAGAAGACGATCAAGTATTGAGGTTCTGTTTTGCAAAAAAAGAAGAGACGTTGAGCACAGCAGCAGAGCGGCTTTCAGCCCTCTGATCATTTGACCCTGTCAATTACTTCCCAATCATTTACAACAGGATGCTGGTGTTCTTTTTTGACAATTGCATTGAACCGATCAAGCATGTCTTTGTGCAGGGAAGCGATGTTGTTTTTTTCCTGAGGATCTGTTGAAAGGTTGTACAATTCCCATGCTGCCTTGGAATCCTTGATGATATTTTTTCTGATGCCCTTCCAATCACCCATTCTCACTGCAACCTGTCCACCGTTTTCAGGATATTCAAAATACAAATACGGGTGTTGCTCTTTTTGAGGTTTTCCCAACAATGTAGGAAGTATAGAAATTCCATCCGTATTTGAAACAAGCTCGCCAGTGATTGCTGAAAATGTAGCGAGCATATCATATTGAACCGTAACCAAATCCGATTGTGCACCTGCTTTGATCTTTCCGGGCCACCTGGCAATAAAGGGCACCCTGATGCCACCCTCATACAATTCCATTTTCAATCCCCTTAGTCCACTGACACTGTTGAAAAATTGTTTGTCGACCGGTGCAGAAAAAGTTGTGCCATTGTCTGATGAAAACATCACGATGGTATTTTCATCCAAGCCCAATGATTTTATTTTTTGCAGGATGATGCCCACCTGATCATCCAGGTAGCTGATCATGCCTGCATAGGTTGAAAGCGGATACTTGGTTGCGGCATAGCCTTTTTGTCCGAAGTAGGGACGCTCATCAAACATGCCTTTGTATTTGTTTACATATTCATCTGGAAGTTGAAGGGACAAATGCGGAATGGTATAAGGCAGGTAGAGAAAAAATGGGTTGGATTTGTTTTTTTCTATAAAGGCGAGTGCTTTCCCAGTCATTTTTTGGGGAGCATAGTCATTGCCTTTGTAATAATTGAAATCTGCATCTGTTGCAGCAGTGGAGTCCAATGGACGGTGCACATAAATAAAAGGATTGTTCAGTGAATCCCACCGGTCATTTTCCCAAAGATGTGTGGGATAAAAATTATGTGCCTGTTTTTGATCAAGGTATCCGTAATAATAATCGAAGCCATGATTAAGTGGGCTCCCTGTTGTGCCCACCACGCCCATACCCCATTTCCCCACCATGCCCGTTGCATAATTTCTTTCCTTCAGCATTTTTGCAATGGTATAAGCACCTTCGTGCAAGGGAAGTTGTCCCCGCTCTGTTGAATCCTCAAATCCACCCATTTCATAATTGCCTCTGATATAAGAATGACCCGGATTTTTCCCTGTCATCAGCATGCACCTGGATGGTGCACAAACAGGTGCACTGCTATAATGTTGTGTGAACCGCATGCCTTCTTTGGCAAGCTGGTCGATGTGGGGGGTTTTTATTTTTGTTTGGCCATAGCAACCCAACTCTCCATATCCCAAATCATCTGCATAGATATAAATGATATTGGGTTTTGATTTCGACTGTGAAAATGAGGAAAAGGAACTGAATAACAAACCGACAACAAGGACAACCTGATAACAGCGATAACCCAAAACCCCAAACGCATAACCCATAACAAAGAGATTAATGGGATGCCTTCAAATAACTCCATCCATCGGTTTGCTTCTTGATCAATTCTGCAACTGCACTTGGTACGACGGTTGCCAGCGGTGACACTTGAGAGGGATCAATTTTCAATCTGCGCAAAGAATTGTTGCAAACTGCAAGTGTAACGCCTTTTTCTTTGGCAATTTTGATGCGTGAAGCAAATTGGGTGGAATCTTTCATGACGGCAAAAACTGCCTGGCCGTGGAATACCACTTCAATATCAAGATCTGGAATTTCAGTGCGTGCATTGTTGATCTGGCGAAACACAGATCCCTGAACAGTTGTGTCTGCACTCGACAAATCCCATACAACCCTGTGTTTTGAAACCTGTGCATCTGATGCCAATGAATTCAATACAAAACAAAAGAGGATAAAAAAATATTTCATGAAGAGAGAAACTTTAGATGATTAAGGTATCAATAATATAGATAATAATCAAATGCTGTTCTCTCCCATCCAATGAATGGAATTGCGCTCCATTTTGATGCGGCCCAATTTTTCAAGTTTTTTCAAGAGCCTGGATACTACTTCGCGGGATGAATTGATATCATGTGCAATCTGTTGGTGTGTTAAATTCAATTCATTCCCAAATGCTGCAGCCTGTCTTTTCAGATACCACTCGAGTCTTTCATCCATGTTTTTAAATGCAATCTGATCTACCACGCCGAGCAATTCTTCGAATCGGCTTCTATAGGTTTCAATGACGAAATGATACCATGAGGTATATGACTTCATCAAGGAGTCCATATGCTGTATGGGAATCATGATGACTTCAGTTTCATCTACCGGGACAGCCATCACGGTGCTGGATTGGCTTCTGGCCATGCAAAGCATGCTCAATGCACAGGCTTCGCCTCTTTCGAGAAAATACATGAAAAATTCTTCCCCCTGCTCACCTTCACGGTACAGTTTCACTTTACCATTCACAATCAGCATCGCATACTTGAAAAACTGACCGGGACGCATGAGTACTTCACCTGGTTTAAAGATTTTGCTTTCTCCGTTTTCATGAATGAATTCCGCCAGATCAGCAGTGAAAATTGGAAATACATCCATTATCTGTTTTGCACTCAATGAAGTCATGCTGAAAGAATTATTGGCTAATATAAATCATCTGCCCATGTATACCATGAGTATTTGGACATCACTGGGATTGATGCCAGATATGCGCGATGCTTGTCCGAGTGTTCTCGGTTGTATTTTTTTCAGCTTCTCTCTTGCCTCTGTACTGATGGCCTGCACTCGAGAAAAGTCAAAGCTGACGGGGATTTCAAGATCTTCCATTTGTCCCATGCGCTCCACCATCTCTTTTTCTTTCTCAATATAAACGGCATACTTCATTTGAATCTCTGCCTGTTCAATTTCAATTTCATGGTAATCAGAAAAATCTTTTTTCAACCCATCATGGTGATCAATCATTTCTTTTGCTCCGATACCCGGACGCAAAACGAGTTGTGCTAATTTTTGTTTTTGTGAAAGCGGTGTTGATCCAACGTTTTCAAAAAATGAATTGATGTCTTCAGGATCCACAGAAACTTCATTGAATTTTTTGATGATGGATTCAATGTTTTCTTTTTTCTTTTGCACCATCTGAAATCTTTCTTCACTTGCGAGTCCCAAATCATACCCAATCGCTGTCAATCTCAAATCGGCATTGTCCTGGCGCAACAAGGTGCGGTACTCTGCTCTTGATGTAAACATCCTGTAAGGCTCTTCGGTTCCTTTTGTAATCAGGTCATCTATCAATACCCCGATATAGGCCTCACTTCTCTTGAGCACCAGCGGCTCTTTGTCAACTACATGATTATGTGCATTGATTCCCGCCATGAGACCC
This sequence comes from Bacteroidota bacterium, assembly GCA_041159435.1. Classification (GTDB taxonomy): domain Bacteria; phylum Bacteroidota; class Bacteroidia; order Chitinophagales; family Chitinophagaceae; genus Pollutibacter. The sequence goes on from JBEAYH010000044.1 coordinate 9,845, forward strand.
TGACAAGCTGCTTCCTCATAACCTGTAGTTCCATTGATCTGTCCCGCGAAGAACAAACCTCTTAACTGCTTGGTTTCCAATGAGTAATGAAGCTGATGGGGTGGAAAATAATCGTATTCTATCGCATATCCCGGCCTGAAAACTCTTACATTTTCAAATCCAGGAATCTTTATAAGTGATTGATATTGAACATCTTCTGGTAATGAGGTTGAAAATCCGTTCAAATAGATCTCTACTGTATTCCAACCCTCAGGCTCTACAAATAACTGGTGCCTCTCCCTGTCGGCAAAACGATTGATCTTATCTTCTATGCTTGGGCAATACCTGGGACCCGTTCCTTCAATTCGGCCGGCGAACATGGGACTCCTATCGAATCCGGTTTTAAGGGTATCATGTACCTGTTCGTTTGTATAGGCAATCCAGCAACTTCTCTGTTGCGATGGTTTGATGCGTTCAAAATTCAGGTAAGAGAATCCGGTTATCTCATCATCTCCCTTCTGCTCTTCCATTTTAGAATAGTCCAAACTCCTTCCGTCAATTCTCGGCGGTGTGCCCGTTTTCAGTCGATCGCTTTCAAATCCCAATTCCACCAATTGCTCTGTAATGCCCGTCGCAGCTCGCTCCGCCATCCTTCCTCCACCAAAATTCTTTTCCCCGATATGAATGATACCATTTAAAAATGTTCCATTGGTGAGAACGACCGACTTGGCCTCAATCTCATTTCCCATGCCTGTTACAACCCCCTTAACGACCCCGTTCTTCACCAACAATCCCTTTACCATGTCCTGATAAAAATCCAGATTGGGCGTCGCCTCCAACAGTTCCCTCCATCTTTGGGAGAAAAGCATCCGGTCGCTTTGGGCTCTTGGGCTCCACATCGCAGGACCCTTGGACCTGTTCAGCATCCTGAATTGAATCATGGTTTGGTCGGTCACGATTCCTGAATAACCTCCCAATGCATCGATTTCACGCACAATCTGCCCCTTTGCAATGCCACCCATGGCGGGATTGCAGCTCATCTGGGCTATGTTCTGAAGGTTCATGGTCACCAGCAAAACCTTGCTGCCCATATTGGCCGCGGCTGCTGCTGCTTCCGAACCTGCATGTCCAGCCCCCACAACAATCACATCATACTTTGGAAACATGGTGCAAAGATAAAAAGGAGTTTTCAGTTAACAGTTGACCGTTAACAGTCAACCGTGGAAAGAAAGTGTTCCACGTGAAACATCAGGAGCAGGAAAATATCTGGACCAGCACCACGCGGTTCATAGATCGATGGGTTTGAATCGAAACCCCCATCTGACCAAACCAGGGAGTCAGGAGGTTTTTTCTGTGGCCCGGGACTTCCAATCCCAAGTCAAGCAACAACATAATAAGAGATAGCAAAGGCTCATTCTTTCCCGTATAGATGTTTTCAGCCGCGCATTTGGTGATGCCAGCCAATCGCATTCTCGTAGAGAAATTCTTCCCATCCGAACTGTTGTGTCCTATGCCATTCTGTTTCAAGGCAAGATCGGCGCAGTGTATGCGTGCTGCATCAGAAGCAGCGAGCGAAAAAGACAAGAGATTTAATTTGGTGGAAGCATTCAGGTCCTTTTCAAGACTCCTGGCCTCTTTCCCATTGGCCTCTGGGAATTGCTTCAGGAAAGGAATGACACAGTCGGTGTAGAACTGACCTGGATTCTTCCGCATATAATTTACCCAATAGAAAAACTCTTTTTCCTCCTTGGAGAGTCCCGATCTAGACAATTCCTTTTCAACATGCTGCTGTACAGCCTGGTCCCTGGGAATTTTTACTTCGAAAGGAATATCATTCAGGGTAAAATTCCCCTGTGCCATCAAAATAGATGGAAGAGCAAAGACCAAAAAAGCAATATGTTTCACGTGGAACATCATCCAAAATAGCTGGAAAGCAATTTATCCTCTGCCTTGCGCATCTTTTTTTGATCGGAGCTTTGTTTGTCCTTGTACCCCAATAAATGCAAGAGTCCATGAAAAATCACCCTGTGAAGCTCCTGGTAGAGGGGAGTCCCCATTGTGCTGGCATTCTCCTTCACACGGTCAACACTGATATAGATTTCTGCCTGCAGGATGCCTTTTTTTTCAGACAGGTCAAACGTGATGATATCCGTATAATAATCATGTGAAAGGTGTTGCTGATTGATGTTCAGCAGGTAGGCGTCGGAGCAAAAAACAACGTTCAATGACTGTATTTCTTTTTTATAGGAATGGGCCGTTTTTTGAAGAAAATGCTTCAAATCTGCTCTGTTTCTGAGCGAATGGAGGCTTTTTTGATAAAAAAACTGAATTGTCGACATTCCAACAATAAAAGTACAAGAAATCCCTCGAAGCGAAGTAGCTTTGCATCCCGTTACAACGATCATGCTGAGAAAATTATCAGAATTAAAAGTTGGAGAAAAGGCTGTCATCCAATCATTGGAGGATCAGGAGCTGATTTTGAAACTAATGGAAATGGGATTCCTGCAAGGAGAAGAAGTAACTGTTGAGCAGATTGCGCCACTCGGCGATCCAATTTCTGTAATGGTTGCAGGATACCAGGTCAGTCTCCGGCTGAATGAAGCTGCCTCTATTTTGGTAGAATCTGTATAATAAATTGATTATCAGACTATTATGAAGATTGGACTTTATTTTGGCACTTTCAACCCCATCCACAACGGACACCTGATTATTGCAAACTACATTTTGCAGTACGCAAAATTGGATCAGGTTTGGTTGATTGTATCTCCCCAAAACCCCTTCAAACAAAGTCACAGTCTGCTCAACGAATATCACCGGTTGTTTTTGGTGCAACAGGCATTGGAAGGAGAAACGAAAATCAAAGCAGTTGATATAGAGTTCGGATTACCGAAACCATCTTATACCATCAATACGCTTACCTATTTACAGGAAAAATATTCAGAACATGAATTCGGCATCATCATGGGATCTGACAGTTTACACAATCTGGATCGCTGGAAAAATGCAGAACTCATTATGAAAAATTTTCCGCTCTATGTATACGAGCGACAGGGATATCCAATGAGAGATGATTTGGATGATGCGATGATCATCGACATGAAAGCACCGCTCTTGAATATTTCTTCATCCTTGATCAGAAGAATGTTGAAAGAAGGAAAATCAATCAGGTACTTGGTTCCTGATGTTGTGGACGAAGAAATTCAGAAAGGAAATTATTACAGATAATCATCCCACCAACCACCCCAGCAACAAACAGGCAATCGCAACATAAGGCGCCTGAATCTTTGTGAAAGTCAGTGATACAAAGGTTGATGCAATCACAGCAAAAAATAAAACGATGTCATACAGCGGCTGCTCCAGTTCTGGTACAACAGTATCGTTGATCAGGTAAACAATACTTGCAAACATGATGCCAACTACTGCTGCATTGATCCCAAGCATCATGCGTTCCATTGCCTTGAACCTGTGCAGGTTTTCCCACATGGGATAAAAGAAAATACACAACAAAAAACTTGGAAGAAAAATACCAACGCTTGCAATTAAACATCCTGCCAATTGCCAGCTCCAGCCCTTGTTTTGAAGCGACATGCCACCAATGTATGATGAAATGGAAAAAGCGGGACCCGGGATGGCGCGCACCATACCTGCACCGGTTAAAAAATCTTCACGGTTGATTTTAATAACGTTCTGGTTGTTGGATTTTATTCTTTCTGTTTCAGGACGAACAACGTATTGCTCATACATCACGGGGATCAATACGTCGGCTCCACCAAATACAAAACTTCCAAAACGGTACATGTTTTCAAAAAGGTTGAATGGAGCACGATATGTCCAATCATTTTTCCTCGCCGTTTCAGAAACAAATGCTGCAGAAATAAAAAAGAAAGAAAACAACAAGATGGGAAACCATTTGATAGGGCGTTCTTTCCATTTTACAGGTTCTTCATTTTTTTCATTGAAAAAAACGCCTGCTGTTCCTCCAACAATTAATATGATGGGGAAAATCCAAGGTGTTTTAAAAAAAACATAGGTAGCAACAGCAGATAAAAAAAGAATGATGCGGGATGATGGCTGTTTGATCAGTTTCAAAGTTTTGAAAGATGCAAAAGCCAGAAAGCCCAACGCCATGGGTTGGATGAATCGAAAAATAGGCAATCCGTTGGATGAGGTTTGATGGACAATAAAAGACAAACCCGACATGATGATGATGGCAGGAAACATCCATATCAACAATGTCAGGATCGCAAGTGGGATGCCTCCGCGTTTGTAACCGATCAGTGTAAGTGTTTGGGTGGAGGTTGCACCTGGCATCAACTGACAAAATGCATTGATATCAAGCAATTCCTTGCTGGTAACATCTTTGCGTTTCTCTACAAATGTTTTCATCATCATCCCAAAATGTCCCTGGGGTCCGCCGAATGCAGAAATGCTGTGAAAGAAAACAGCCCGCAGAAAGGGTATGTGACGAATCAGCGCCAAGTATTATTTTTTGAGTCCAATTTCTCTCAAACGCTCATCCAGGTATTGTCCTGCTGTATAATCCTCATACTTCTTTGGATTCGTTGGGGTGATACAGGAATCAAGACAGGCAAGCGACATATCACTTTTGGGATGCAGGAAGAAAGGCAATGAGTACCTGGATGTATGCCACTTTTCTCGGGGTGGATTTACAACCCTGTGTGTAGTACTTTTCAAACGGTCGTTGGTCAGACGCTGCAACATATCGCCCACATTCACTACAATTTCACCGTCACCTGCCTGAATGGGCAGCCACTCGTTTTGTTTGGATAGTATTTCCAATCCCTCTGCAGAGGCTCCTACCAACAAGGTGATCAAGTTGATGTCCTCATGCTGTTCTGCACGTATCGCAGATTTGGGTTCTGAAGTGATGGGTGGATAGTGGATGGCACGAAGAATGCTGTTGCCCAAATGAATATGTTCAGTAAAATAATCATGCCCCAAATTCAAATAAGATGCAATGGCGCTGAGCAGTGCAGATCCTGATTGTTCAAATGCACGGTAAGTCGATAAAAACAATTGATTAAAATCGGAAATCTCATCTACCATTACATTCGCTGGATAAGATTCTGGTGCAGTTTCATGGGTAGCCACTGTTTGTCCGTATTGAAAAAATTCTTTCAAATCTGGTGCATCACTGCCCTTTGCATGTTCTTTGCCAAAAGATGTATAACCACGCTGCCCTGCGAGTCCCGCGATTTCATATTTCTTTTTCACGTCGGAAGGAAGTTCGAAGAAAGCTTTCACTGTTGCATACACACGGTCAATCAATTGCTGATCAATTCCATGGTTTCTGACGGCAACAAATCCCACTTCTTCAAAAGCCTTGCCCAGTTCATTGGAAAACTGAACCTTTTGGGCATCTGTACCGTTTGTATACAAACTGAGGTCTACGACAGGTATGTTCATATAAAAGATTGAATTGTAAAAATAACAAACATAATTTTGATCTCTAATTTCAACAAAATGGTTCGTTTGAAAAGTTTCTATTGGGTGTTTCTCATTGTATTGCTGGGCGTTGCCTGTTCCCCGAAAATCGGCAGCTATACGGGCAAGCAGGTTTTTAAAACCGCCAATGGCGTTCCAGATTACGCTGATCTCAACTATTGGGCAGCCCATCCAAACAAGTGGGACCCATCCGATACCATCCCAAAATTATTGAGAGGCAACCCGAAAGAGAAGGAAGTGGATGTTTTTTACATACATCCCACCACCTATACAGGAGAGATGCCAGAGGGCAAGCCCAATGCTGAGATTGATGATTCTACCTTGAATTACAAAACGGATTATTCTCCCATGCTCTATCAGGCTTCTGTCTTCAACGAAAGAGCCAGGGTATTTGCTCCACGATACAGACAGGCACATATTAAAATGTATGGAGAACAGGACAGCGTGAAATTACACAGGGCGTTCAATTTGGCTTACGATGATGTAAAAAGGGCATTCCAATATTATTTGGAAAAAGAAAACAACGGAAGGCCTATTATCATTGCGTCTCACAGTCAGGGTACAACACATAGCTCGAGATTGCTGAAAGAATTTTTTGACGGTAAACCCCTGATAAAACAATTGGTATGTGCCTATATCATTGGCATAAGATTGAAAAAAGACATCTTCAATCAGATTCCGGTTTGTACCGATGCATCACAAACAGGATGTTTCGTGAGCTGGCGCACTTACAGGTATGACTATATGGGAGATTGGGTCAGCCGATTGGATACGAGCGTCGCAGTGGTGAATCCCATGAGCTGGAAAACAGATGAACAATGGGTAGATAAATCAGCCCACAAAGGTGCGGTGCTGTATAACATGAACAAGATTTATAAAAACACACAGTCCGCGTTGGTGGAAGGAGATGTGTTGAGGGTTACACATCCTAAATTTCCGGGTTCCTTTTTATACAAAAGCAAAAACTATCATGCGGGTGATATCAATCTATTTTATGTAGATATCCGTGAAAATGTTTCAAACAGAATAGACGCTTTTCAATCAAAAAAATAACGAAGCTCATTGATTTTTATGAGCGCCGTCATGCGTGTAGTATTTCTCAACAATTAAGTTTGGGAAAACTACCCGCATGAAACTCATCATTGTACCTACCGATTTTTCTCCATTGGCAGACAATGCCCTGAAATATGCAATGGATCTGGCTATTGCAATGGAAGGAAGTCTGATGTTGTTGAATGTTTATCAATTGCCTATCAGTTTTTCGGAAGTCCCGATGGTAAACATATCGGTGGAAGAGTTGAGAAAAATCAGTGAAGAAAAGCTGGCTGAAATCAAACAGCAGATTGAAAGAATAACAGAAGGAAAAATAAAAATTTATACTGAAAGCAAATTGGGAGATGTTGCTGAAGAAGTTGATGCGTTGTGTAAAATATTGAATCCATTTGCAGTTGTGATGGGGACAAGAGGTGTTACAGGTGCAGGAAGATTTTTTCTGGGAAGCAATTCTCTTTCGGTGATTGGAAAGATCAGCACTCCTGTTTTCATTGTTCCACCTGGAGCAACTTTCAAGCCGATCAGGAAAGTGGGACTGGCAACAGATTTGAGAAATGTAGTAGATACGGTTTCTGTATCCCCCATCAAATCACTCGTTAATATGTTCAATGCAGAGCTGCATGTGTTGAATGTCGATTTTGAAAGAAAACATTTCACCAGCTATACACCGGAAGAAACATTGAACCTTGATACCATGTTATCCGGACTGAATCCAACGTATGATTTTATTGAAAACAAAGATGTGGATGAAGGCATCAATGAATTTGCAACCAAGAACAATCTTGATC
>JBEAYH010000048.1:0-58665 GCA_041159435.1 Bacteroidota bacterium
CTAGACAAAAAAGAGAAAGGCAAGGTATTGTCAGAGCAAAACAAACAAAAGGAGCTGCTTGAGTCAGAGAAAAAGGAAAAAAATCAGTTTGTTACAAAATTGAAATCACGCGAAAAAGAAATTGAAAAAGAGATGGCTGCCAAACGTAAGATAGAGCGCAGCCTCCAAACATCCATCGCTGCCATTGTGAAAAGAGAAATTGAAGCAGCGAGAAAAAAGGCAGAGGAAGATGCTAAAAAAGCTGCTGCTTCAACAGCAACCAAGCCTGCTGAAATCAAAACTTCTGCTGCATCTGCCGCTGCCCCGGCAACGACCAGAAAAGTCAATGTGCTTGAAAACACACCAGAAGTAACAAGGGTTTCAGTTGGATTTGAAAACAACAGAGGCAATCTTCCATGGCCAGTTGACAAGGCCACAGTTACTGCTGGATTTGGCCGTCAAAAAATTGAAGGCACTTCAATCATTGAGGATAATATTGGGATGACGATTCAAACTGTATCCGGATCAAATGTCAAGGCGGTATTCGATGGAACAGTTGCTACAGTGTACGATGTTGCCGGAAGCCAAACCATTACCATCAAACACGGAAAATATTTCACCACCTATTACAATCTATCGAGTGTCCTTGTTGCCAAGGGTACAGTTGTCAAAATGGGGCAGCCAATTGGAAAAGCTGCTCAGAATGATGATGGTGAGGGTGAAATTATTTTTGTTGTGAACGTTGAATCTAAGTTTGTTGATCCGGAAGATTGGTTGAAAAATCGCTAGGCTTATTTTCTCAACACTTGATCGTACAGCAATTCATATTGTGGCACGATTTTATGGATATCAAATCTCTCTGCTTGTTTCCTCGCCTCCAAACTGAAAGCTTCAAGTATTTTATCATTTTCAAGAATGGAGATTGCGTAACTGCTCATTTGCTCTACGTCGCCTATATCACATAAAAATCCATTTTTACCATGGATGATGATTTCTGGTATTCCACCCGCATTGGTCGCAACTACAGGAGTTCCAGTTGCCATTGCTTCCAATGCTGCCAATCCAAAACTCTCATACTCTGATGGCAGCAGAAATAAATCTGCAATGGCGTATATGTCTTCCATATCTTGTTGCTTGCCCACAAATCTTGTTTCTTCAAATATTCCCAATTCTCTGCAGAGTTCCTCTGCCATGTGGCGTTCAGGTCCGTCGCCTACAAGCAATAACTTTGAAGGGATTGATTTTTTTATTTTATTAAATGTATAAATCACATCAGCAATCCTTTTTACTTTTCTAAAGTTGGAGGCATGCAGAATTACTTTCTCTCCATTCGGCGCAATTGCTTTTTTGAATGCGTCCATTGCTTTTACCGAGAATCTGTTGATATCAACAAAATTGTGGATGACAGAAATATCTTTCTTGATATCGAAGTTTTCCAAGGTTTCTTTTCTAAGATTATCGGAAACAGCAGTGATGGCATCGCTCTTGTTAATTGAAAATGTAACCACCGGTGCATAAGTCTTGTCTCTTCCAACAAGGGTAATGTCTGTTCCATGCAATGTGGTGATGAATGGGACATGTATTTTTTCTTCTGCTAAAATTTGTTTGGCCATAAAGGCAGCAGATGCATGTGGAATGGCATAATGAACATGCAGCAAGTCTACATTGTTGTTCTTGACTACATCCACCAAAGTACTTGCCAAAGCAGTTTCATATGGCGGAAAATCAAACAATGGATATGAAGGAACCCTTACTTCGTGGTAGAAAATGTTTGCGCTGAAGCCTGTGAGCCTGACAGGTTGTTGGTAAGTTATGAAATGAATCCCATGTCCTTTGTCTGCCAGCGCTTTGCCCAATTCAGTAGCCAATACGCCACTTCCGCCAAAGGTTGGATAACATACGATACCAATATTCATGTGATTCAAATCTAATATGAAGGTACCATTAATGCCATCAATAATATCAAAAATGGTTAGCTTAGTCCATAAATTCCCACTTCATGAAACAACTTGTTCTATTTGCATCCATACTGTGCTCATATTGGGCTGTAGCCTCTGCTCAATCAGATGATTCATTGACCATCAAAAAAATTTCAGATGAAATTTTCATGAATGGTACAGCGTACAGCAATTTGAGGTATCTGTGTAAGAAAGTTGGACCCAGGCTTTCAGGATCGACAGGAGCAGCTCTTGCTGTTGAACAAACTGCAAGAATGTTGCGCGAAGCGGGAGCAGATACGGTATACCTGCAACCCTGTATGGTTCCTCGCTGGGTCAGAGGTGAAAAGGAAGTGGGGAATGCCCTTTTGGTGGATGGAAAGAAACTAGCATTGAATATAGTTGCATTGGGCAATGCTGTTGGAACACCTGCGCGTGGAATCAATGCGGAAGTTGTAGAGGTGAAAAATTTCAAGGAGTTGGAAATGCTTGGAGCCGACCGTGTGAAAGGGAAAATTGTTTTTTACAACTACAGAATGGATCCTAGGTACATCAATACTTTCCAGGCTTATGGAGAAGCAGGAGCTTACCGCAGTCAGGGTCCCTCTCGCGCCGCTGCAATGGGAGCTGTAGGGGTCATTGTAAGAACGCTTTCACCGGTATTGGATGACAATCCACATACAGGAGCAACCAGGTATGATGAAGGGAAACCAAAAATTCCTGCTGTTGCAATCAGTACCAATGGTGCAGTTGAATTGAGTAAGTTGATTCAAGCTAAAAAGGTAAAATCCATTTATGTCAAAACCAATTGTAAAATGTTGGAGGATGTGCCATCATACAATGTAGTTGGTGAAATAAAGGGGATTGAATACCCTGACGAGATCATTACTGTAGGCGGACACCTCGACAGTTGGGATCTGGCTGAAGGAGCGCACGATGATGGAGCTGGTTGTGTGCAAAGCATTGAAGTCATCAGGGCTTTGAAAGCATTGGGAATGCAACCAAAGAGAACCATCCGTGCCGTGATGTTCATGAATGAAGAGAATGGATTGAGAGGCGGAACCAAATATGCAGAGCTTGCGAAAGTCGAAGGCAAAAAATTTATTATGGCGTTGGAGAGTGATGCAGGCGGATTTACCCCAAGGGGATTTGGATACAGTGCAAGTGCGGGACAGTCGGCAGCAATTGAAAAATGGCAATCTCTTTTTGTGCCATATGGAGCTTCTGAATTCAAACGCGGTGGAGGTGGTGCAGATATTGGTCCGTTGAGACCACTTGGTACTGCATTGATAGGATTGAATCCTGATTCTCAACGCTACATGGACTTACACCATGCCAAAACGGATGTTTTTGAGGCGGTCAGTGAGCGAGAATTGAATTTGGGTGCTGCAGTGATGACGGCAATGGTATACTTGGTTGCTCAATACGGATTATAATTTTCCAATAGCAAACAGCGTGGGTTGTTTAGGAATTTCCAAATTGGATTTTTTCCATTCCCTGACTGTTTTTGTTTTGATCCATTCCTCTTTTGAGGTGATATGGTAGCCAATACATATTGCTGTGCTGTCATCAAGATGTTTTAACAGTGATTGAAACAATTGGTTGTTTCTATAAGGAGTCTCAATGAAAAGTTGCGTCGAATTTTCTTTGATAGATCTGGACTGCAACAATTTGATTTGTGTTGCACGCTCTGCATCCTGGATAGGCAGGTAGCCATTGAATGCAAATGCTTGTCCATTGAACCCACTTGCCATCAGTGTCAGCAAAATACTGCTGGGCCCAACCAAGGGTTTAACAGGGATATTGCTTTTTTGCGCAAGGGCAACCAGGAGATGTCCAGGGTCTGCAACACCGGGACAGCCTGATTCACTCGCAATGCCAATCGTTTTTGATGCAGAGATGGCTTTGGTGAATGCAGGAATGAGTTCAGCTTCGTTTTTGTCTATTTCATGCCATTCCTTTGCATCAATATCAAATTGCTTGTCCAATTTTTTAAAAGCTCTTCTTGCTGTTCGAAGGTTTTCAACAAAAAATATTTCACAGGCATTGATATGAGCTGAAATATATGCTGGGAGTGCATCGTAGCCGTCTTCTGCAATACTGATTGGAATGAGAATTATGTTGGCCTTGTTCATTTACGCGTTGTTTTCACTTCATGCATGGTGATGGTTGCTGCAACTACAGCGTATGCAGGTGCAAAAATCCATCCAACAAATACGATACAATGCATCAGGTAAAATACCATGCCATTTCCAATTGCGAGTCCCCTGTGCTGATTGATAAATGTCGAACTGTTGAAATTGCTTGAATTGAATTTTTCGAAAGAGTAGTTGAGCATCGAAAATCCGTAAAAGTAGCATTCTACCATACCTGCCAGTAGCGGTGTTGCCCATCCTAGGAGTGGAAGCATTGATATAAAAATAATTGCGATGACGTAAATGGTTTGCCAAACGGTGTTGCGGGCAGCCATTTTGATGCCATCAACCATCAATTCAATATAATGTTGTGGTTGAACAGGCATGGGTGTTTGTTCGAGAATGGAGATTGTTCTTTGCGTAAGAAAACTAAAGACCGGTGCTCCTAAAATCAACCAAATGTATTTAAACATAGAAAAGTAAAGCAGCATCAGAATAATCCATATGATGATTCCACCTATGGTGAAAAGAAAACCAATCCAACTCTGATCCAAAGTTGTCAGCCATTTCTGGAGTCCTGTTTCAACATTCAGCCAGTTGATGACTGCATTGGCGGATTTAGAAAAGAAGTACATGCTGACGGCAAAAAGAACTGCATATATGAGTCCGGGTATCAATATCCATTTCCAAAGTTTATGTGTTTTGATCAGCTCGTGCGCTTTGAAATAGGACTGAATGGATATGATGAAATCTTTCAGCATGATAATGATGAAGGGCAAAATAACGATTAAAGCTGAATTAATGACTCTATTCAGAATATTGAATTGGTTAACTTTAATTGAAATTCATCTTTGATGAGCACTCTACAATCTATTCAACCCGCAACCAGAAAACAATTTGAAAGATTGAAAATAGCATTTGGCATCATCTTGTTATTCTTGATGCTGAAGATCAATCCTGTTGGTTTGGATCCACTTCCATGCAAGGTATTGGCCATTGCAACACTCATGATATGTTGGTGGATCACAGAGGCGCTCCCCATGCCGGTAGTAGCATTGCTCCCATTGATACTATTTCCCATGATGGGGATTTCAACAGTGAGTGAAACAGCAGCTCCTTATGCCAATGAGGTGATTTTTCTTTTTATGGGTGGATTTATGATTGGGCTCGGCATTGAGAAATGGGGATTGCACAAGCGCATTGCATTAAAAATTGTTTCAATTACCGGGTCCAGCGGCAATAAAATTTTATTGGGATTTATTCTGTCAACCGGATTCATAAGCATGTGGTTGAGCAACACTGCAACAACTATGATGATGTATCCCATAGCCATCTCCGTGATCTCAGTTGTTCTCAACATGAATGAGAAAGATAGGGCCAAGAAAAATTTTGCATTGGCCATGATGATTTCAATTGCATATGCTTCCAATTTCGGCGGCATTGCTACCATCATCGGAACTCCGCCCAACGCAGCCTATGCCTCGTATATCAGCAAAAAGTACCAAGTGGATATTTCTTTTTTTGATTGGATGATTGTGGCCATGCCTATTGCCATATTGCTGTTGATTTTTTTATTTTTTGTCTTGGTATTGGTTTTCCCCAACCACATCAAATCCAATAAAACTTTTGAAAACATGATTGCAACGGATCTGGATGAACTGGGTCCCATGACAGTACCTGAGAAAAGAGTACTGATTATTTTTTCATTGACTGCTTTTCTATGGATTTTCAGAAGTTTGATCAATCAATTGAATCTGGTTAAGCTAGACGATAGCATGATTGCTGTTTTTGGTGCTGTTCTTCTGTTTGCAGTTCCTGCCGGGAATGGTAAAAGCAGTTCAGATAAGCTATTGACTTGGAACGATACCAGTAAAATGGCATGGGGAATATTGTTGCTTTTTGGAGGAGGCATCGCATTGGCAGGGGCACTTGAAAAATCAGGGATCATACAGATGATAGGGACTGGATTGAACGCTAATGCAACCATGACTGTTTTTTCAATGATTGTTGTTGTTGCGGTGATTGCACTTTATTTAAGTGAAGTCATGAGCAATGTAGCTCAGGTCATTGTATTTGCTCCCATCGTAACAGTACTTGCTGAAACCATGAACATCAATCCTTTCCTACTGGGAATACCCATGACACTTGCTGCAAGCTGTGCTTCCATGTTGCCCATGGGTACACCTCCCAACGCAATTGTTTTCTCTAGTGGCTACATCAAAATTGCTGACATGGTCAAAGCTGGATTCATCATGAACTTGATTGCAATTCTGTTGATTGTTATTGCATCCTATTATATTGTTCCATTGGTGATGCATATTTGATTTTAGGCTTGCGTCTTTTCTCCAAATGCCAAATCGCCTGCATCGCCTAGTCCAGGTACAATGTACCCTTTTGCAGTCAATTCATCATCGATGTCTCCGCACCAGATGGTGACCTGTGGCTCCTTTCTCCTAACATACTCAATACCCTCGGTACAGGCTATCACCGAAACGATGTGTATTTCTGCAATGCTTCCCTGTTGTTTCAAAAATTCGATTGTTTTCACCAAAGATGCGCCTGTTGCAAGCATCGGATCGCATAAAATAACAATCCTTCCTTCTAAAGATGGAGACGACATGTATTCAAGGCTGATTTCGAAGCTTCCATCACGGTGGTGTTTTCTGTACGCTGCAATGAATGCATTGTCTGCTTTGTCAAAATAGTTGAGCATGCCCTGGTGCAGTGGGAGTCCAGCTCTCAATATGGTTGCAAGCACCGGTTGCCTGACAAGTGCTTTTGATTTGGATATTCCCAGCGGTGTTGTAATATCTTTCTCTTCCCAGGGAAGTTTTTTGCTGATTTCATAGGCGATGACTTCGCCAATTCTTTCAATGTTTCTTCTGAAACGCATTCTGTCGTGTTGGACTTCCACATCTCGCAGTTCATTGATCCAATTATTGACAAGAGAGTGTTGTTGACTGATATTAATTACCATAAATGTTTAATTTCGGACCAGCTACAAATGTAGAAAAATAAGATGGTATACAAGGTAATCGGATTAATGAGTGGAAGTTCACTTGATGGACTTGATATGGTATTTGTTGAGATTGAGGAGAAAGGAGGGAAGTGGAGTTATCAGGTGCTGAATGCTGCGTGCATGTCATTTGAAAATGACTTGAAAGCACAACTGCGAAATGCACCTTCTTTGCATGCCAGAGAACTTGCAGCGTTGGATGCATTGTTTGGCAGATATATCGGAACGCAGGTCAATCAATTTATTGAAAGCAATGGACTGCAATACAAGGTTGCGCTCATTGCTTCACATGGACATACCGTTTTTCACCATCCTCCTTTGTATACCACTCAAATCGGAAATGGAGCATTCATCGCTGCAGAAACCTCTTTGCCCGTTGTGAGTGATTTGAGGACAATGGATGTGGCCATGGGTGGACAGGGTGCGCCTATTGTACCTGTAGGAGAGCAGTTGCTTTTTCCGCAACACAGGTATTTTTTAAATATTGGCGGAATCGCAAATATTTCATTCAATGGAGATGCTGTTTATGATGCGTTTGATGTTTGTCCAGCTAACCGTGTGCTCAATACATTGGCAGAGGAATTGGGATTTGCGTATGATGAAAATGGGGAAAATGCAAGAAAAGGAAATTTGGTTGAAGGACTGCTCGATCAATTGAATGCTCAGGAGTATTATTGGCAGACTTTCCCCAAATCACTTGCCAATGAGTTTGGAACTGATGTCATCATCCCCTTGATCAAATCATTCAAGCTGGATATACGTGATGCACTTTGCACATACGTAGAGCATATTGCTATGCAAGTGAGTGAGTCTGTCCAGCAGATCAATCGCAAGCGGGGTGTAATTCCAACAGAAGAAAAGATACTTGTAACTGGCGGTGGTGCCTTCAATGTGTTTTTGGTAGAGCGATTGAATCATCACTTGCATGCATCAAACTTAACTGTTGAGGTTCCAGATCCTCAGACGGTGGCCTTCAAGGAAGCAATCATCATGGGACTTCTTGGCATATTGAGATGGAGGGAGGAGCCTACTGTTTTGAAAACAGTGACAGGTGCCAGAGAACAAAGCATCGGAGGAGCTTTGTGGATGGGTAAATCATGACATAAAAAAACCGGATAATTTATCCGGTTTTTTTATTTTTAGTAGCCCCATTTTTTCATGATGGCCAAATCTTCTTTCACACAATCAAGTGGAAGTTTACCTTGATATGATTCTTGTTCGATGATAAAGTGCTTTGTGCCCCATTTCTTTCCAAGATCAACGATCTCTTTTACAGGCACTATTCCTACACCCAGTATGGTTGACTCGTATTTTTCATGACCTGCATTGGAGAGAACTTCATCTTTCACATGCATGGATTCGAATCTTCCGGGATATTTCTGCATAATGTCCAATGCCTTTGCACCGCCATTGATCATATTGCCAATATCCAATTGTTGCATCACCAACTTTGGATCGGTTTCTCCTAATATGATATCATAAAGGGTTCTGCCCTCCAGCTGCTCACTGAATTCAAAATCATGGTTGTGATAGCCGAATTTCATTCCGTATTTATTGCAGAGCTCACCAGATTTGTTGAAAACTTCCATAAATGCTTTGAGTGCACTTGCATTTCTGCGGGTGGTGGTTTCCATCGAAGGACTGATGACAAACATTTGTCCAACAGTGGCAGCATCTTCTACAGTATATTTCCAGGCATCCGTAAAATCTTTTTTGCTGTCATCCCAGTGTTTGGAACTCATTACAGTATGTCCACTTGGCATCTTCAATCCAAGGTCATCCAATACTTTTTTGAATTCTGCAGCCGTCCAGCCATAAAACTTGCGATTGATATAATTGGCATGCTCAACATGCTTATATCCCATTCCAGAGAGTGCTTTGAGTGTTCCCAAAGGATCTTTGCTCATTTCTGCTCGAATGGAATACAGTTGAATGCCTGTTAATTGTCCCTTTTTTGCATTGGAAGCAAAAAGAGAGTTCGAAAACATCGCAGTTCCGGCTGCTGTTAATGCAGCATTGCGGATAAAAATTCTTCTAGATTGATTCATATGGTGAGTTTTAATCGGAAGAGTAATTTACGAAAATTTGGGTAATGGAGCAGCTATTTTCAAAGAAACATAGCAGTCTTGCTTTGTTTGACTTTTTTGATTCCGGACGGAATTCCCTCATAGATAATTTTTCCACCCTCATCGCCTGCTTCTGGACCCAGTTCAATCAGCCAATCAGCCGACTTTATTACATCTGTATTGTGTTCGATTACAATGATGCTATGTCCTTGTTCGATCAGGGCATTGAATGACATCAGTAATTTATTGATATCATGAAAATGCAAGCCAGTAGTTGGTTCATCAAAGATGAAAAGAATTTTATCTTGGTTTCCCTTGCCCTTTCCTAAAAAACTTGCCAGCTTCACTCTTTGCGCCTCTCCCCCTGAAAGGGTGTCGCTGGATTGTCCGAGTTTTACATATCCCAATCCTACTTCACTGAGTGGCTTGAGTTTTTGGGATGTTTCTTTGTGATCTGCAAAAAAAGCAATGGCTTCATCAACGCTCATTTGCAATACATCATGAATGTTTTTTCCTTTGTAATTGACTTCCAGCACGTCTTCTTTGAATCTTTTTCCATTGCAATTTTCACAGGTGAGATGTACATCTGCTAAGAATTGCATCTCTACCAATTGCTCACCCTCGCCTTTGCATGCGTCGCATCTTCCTCCATCCACATTGAATGAAAAATGTTTTGGCTGATATCCTCTGATTTTGCTCAGCTGCTGTGAGGAATACAAATCACGTATACTGTCCCATGCTTTTATATACGTAACCGGATTGCTTCTGGATGACTTTCCGATGGGATTCTGATCAACCATTTCAATATGTTGGATCAAATCAAGGTCACCTTTTAATTGTTGATGTGAGCCAATCTTTTCTGAAGAAACTCCTGTCAGGTATTTTTCCATGGCAGGAAATAGAATTTTTTTCACCAAAGTTGTTTTCCCACTGCCGCTCACTCCACTGATGACAGTGAATACCCCCAATGGGAAATGTACATCAATATGCTGCAAATTGTTTTCTGAAGCACCTTCAATGATAATATGATGTTTTGCTTTGCGCAATGATCTTGGAACTTCTATCTTCAGTTCGCCATGTAAATATTTTGCTGTCAGGCTTTTTTCTGATTGCAAGATGTCTTCAATGGTACCCTCTGCTACAACTTCACCACCAAGGTGACTCGCCAGTGGACCCATGTCGATGATATGGTCTGAAGAACGCATCATGTTTTCATCGTGCTCAACTACTACAACCGTGTTTCCCAGATCACGCAATTTTTTCAATACTTTGATGAGCCTGTCTGTATCTCTGCTGTGCAATCCAATCGACGGTTCATCCAGTATGTAGAGAGAATTGGTCAGGTTGCTTCCAAGACATCTTGTTAGTTGGATGCGCTGACTTTCTCCGCCACTCAAGCTGTTGGCCAGTCTGTCAAGTGTCAGGTATCCCAGTCCAACATCCAGCATGGTCTCTATACGTTGATTGATTTCAATCAAAATTCTTTTTGCGATGCTTGTTTGATGGGTTGTCAGTTCTATGTTTTTAAACCATTCTGCCAGATCCCTTATAGGAAGCTTGCAAAGCTCACCAATGTGTTTTCCATTGACCTGAATGTAGAGCGCCTCTTTTCGCAATCGATAACCATTGCAGCTGGTACAGGTTGTTCTCCCTCTGTATCTGGAGAGCAAAACCCTGAACTGAACTTTGTACAGGTTTTGTTCAACTTCTTTGAAAAAATCATCTATGCCATGTGCATGTTCATGCCCCTTCCAAACCAACTCTTTTTGCTTTTCTGTCAATTCACCATAGGGTTTGTGTACTGGAAAGGAGATGGATTTTGCACCTTTGATAAACTGCTCTCTCCACCAATTCAACTTTTCACCTTTCCATGGCGCAACTGCTCCGTCATAGATACTCAATCTTTGGTTGGGAATGACCAGGTCTTTGTCAATTCCTAAAATTTGCGAATATCCTTCGCAGGTGGGACATGCGCCAAAGGGATTGTTGAATGAGAACAAATTTGGAACAGGTTCTTCAAACAGCATGCCGTCTAGTTCAAATTTGTTTGAGAAGGGGATCAAAGTTTCTTCGTTTCTCAAAAGCTGGAGAGCGCCTTCGCCCTCATAAAATGCCAGAGAAATGGAATCTGCCAATCTGTTTTCTTCGTCTTCATCAAATTGTTTTGCTACCAACCTGTCAATCAGTAAAAAAGTCGAAGATGTCATTCTCCATTCATGGTCATCGACCAATTCTTCCAGCGATAGAATTTTTTTATGCGCCCTGTCGTATAGCCTGGAGAAACCTTTTTGAATGAGTATATTAAGTTCCTCGCTAGTTTTCCTGTTTTTTGAAAATTGCAAAGGAGCGAGGATATAGAATTTGTCGCCTGGTTTGAAATTTCTTATTGTCTGCAGAACATCTTTTACATCATCTTTCTTGACTTCTTTTCCTGAAATGGGAGAAATCGTTTTGCCAATTCTTGCATACAAAAGTCGCAGGTATTCATAAATCTCTGTCATGCTTCCAACAGTAGACCTGGGTGTTTTCGTAACTACTTTTTGTTCGATGGCAACTGCAGGACACAAACCGGAAATATGGTCAACTTCTGGCTTGTCCATTCTCATTAAAAATTGCCTTGCGTATGCACTCAGACTTTCTGCATACCTTCTTTGTCCCTCGGCAAAGAGGGTATCTATGGTCAAAGATGATTTTCCAGATCCGGAAACACCCGTAACAACAGTGAGTTTGTTTCTAGGTATTTCTACGTACACGTTCCGTAGATTGTGCATGCGTGCACCTTGGATAAAAATTCCGTCTTTGGTTGTAATTTTTTTCACAGTTCCTTTCTTTCCCTTTGCTGGAGCGGCTTTCGACATATACGACTGCAAATATATTGCTTAAGCGGGAGTAAACAGCTGCGTATTTTCACGTAGGCGTTAACACTACACTGACAGTTTATTGCTTAAGCGTCGTACAACTATTTACGTAATTCAAAAAATTAGGTCCCATATTATTTTTCCCTGCCTCAGATCGACTCTAGATTTGAACTGTCAAGGCGAAAATCAACCACTCAAAAAAAGATTTTATGGTAGCAACATCAAGTCAGAACGATCAAGAACTGATCCATGAATTTGTATCAGGCAACATGCGATCTTTCGAACAGTTGTTGAATCGCCACAAAGACAGGATTTTTACTTCTATTGTGATGATGGTAAAGGACAGGAGTCTGGCAGATGATATCTTTCAGGATGTATTCATCAAGGTGATTGATACCATCAAGGCAGGACAATACAATGAAGAAGGAAAATTTCTGCCCTGGGTTTTAAGAATCGCCCATAATCAATGTATTGATCATTTCAGAAGAGTGAAAAAGAATCCATCTATGAGTTGTGGTGACCAGACTGAAATGTCAGCGTCTGCATTGATTACAAATGAAAATGCTGAAACCAGCATCATACAATTACAAAGTGCTTCAAACATACAGGGCTTGCTGAACAAGTTACCCGAAGACCAGCGCGAAGTGATTGTGATGAGACATTTTGCCAACCTTAGCTTTAAGGAAATTGCTGAGAAAACAAACTGTAGCATTAATACCGCACTTGGCAGAATGAGATATGCTTTGATCAATCTACGCAGACTTATGGCTGAGGTACCTGCTGCTGTTGCCTGATATTTTTCATCCCGTTCAATCCGCATGTCAACCATGCTTCAAAATCACTTGCATTTGGCGTGTATCCTATGGGTGATGTAATCAATTGCTCGTCTGGAGAGATGGCTACATACCATGGTTGTGACGTAGCATTGAAATTTTCTGTTTGAAATAAGCTCCATTTGTTGCCCACCGTTTTTACCTGGATAGATGTACCATTGGATGATTTGTAGTTTTGTTGCTGATCGATTGGCAGCACTTCTTTGTCATCAACATACAGGGACACTAAAATGTATTGATCCATCAATGCTTTCACTTCTTTTTTGGTCCAAACATTTTCCTCCATTTTTCTGCAATTCACACAGGCCCAACCTGTGAAGTCAATTAAAATGGGCTTGTTTTTTTCTTTTGCAAGCTTCAATGCCTCTTGGTAATCTTTGAGTGGCTCATCACAATTAACAGGATCCGCGAAGATGCTGTAGCAAACAGGTGGTGGAAAGCCGCTGATCAATGAAATGTTGGCATATTTGGTATTTGTAACGCCCGGTATAAGATACAGTGTGAATCCCAATACTGCAAAAGCAACAATTCTTCTTCCCATTGATATTTTTTCTCCTTTTGTATCATGTGGAAATTTGATCCATCCCATCAGGTAGATGAAAAGAGATAGGAAGATCAGTATCCAAATTCCAAAGAAGATTTCTCTTTTGATGATTGACCAATGGGCCACCAAATCCGCGTTTGAAATAAATTTCAAAGCCAATGCCAATTCAATAAATCCCAGTACAACTTTTACGGTATTGAGCCAGCCTCCACTTTTTGGCAGTGAATTCAACCATTGAGGGAAGAGGGCAAAAAGTGCAAATGGCAAACCCAATGCAACTCCAAATCCTGCGAGTCCCGCAGTCAATGGCCATGCTCCTGAGGTTGCAGTACCAACCAGTAGGGTGCCCAGAATGGGACCTGTACAGGAGAACGAAACAATGGTAAGTGTCAATGCCATGAAAAATACGCCCAATGCATCTGATCCTTGTTTTGCATTGGCAGAGTTTGCGAGTCCACCGGGAAGAGTAATCTCATAAAATCCAAAAAACGAGAATGCGAAAACAAGAAATATGATAAAGAAGGCAGTGTTCAAATAAACGTTGGTGGAAATATCATTATAGACCGATGGATTGATATTGCCAGCCAAATGAAATGGAATAGAGAATGATATGTAAATAAGAAAAATAAAAAATCCATACATGATGGCAAGTCTTCTTCCTTTCTGTTTGTTATTCCCATGTTTCGTAAAAAAAGAAACGGTGAGGGGTACCATTGGGAAAACACAAGGAGTTAAAAGTGCGAACAATCCACCCAGGAAGCCCAATAGAAAAATTTTCAATAAGCCCGATTCCTCTTTGCTTTCATTGTTGGCTGGTCCACAGTTTACAAATGGTTTTTGGATGTCGAGTTGTTCTATTTTCAAAGACTGTGCGACTGCCTTGCCGCCTTCGAAGGCTATTTCAATTGAAGCTGACTCACCTGGAAAAAATTCATCTTCCCTTCCATAGGTATAGTTCAGTTGGAGCGGAAAGGATGCCGGCACGACACCTGTAAACTCAATTGTGGCTTTCCAGCTGATGTCTTTGTTGTA
This sequence comes from Bacteroidota bacterium, assembly GCA_041159435.1. Lineage (GTDB taxonomy): Bacteria > Bacteroidota > Bacteroidia > Chitinophagales > Chitinophagaceae > Pollutibacter. Next base: position 14,401 of record JBEAYH010000048.1, read on the forward strand.
TACTTCAAAACTGGATCCTTCAAAAACCTTGCTTTTTTTCAAGTTACCTGGTGTACTTGCTTGAAGCGGTGAAATTATTTTAACAGAAGAGTCAGGAAGAACAATGGCTGCAGAGGGGATCCCCTCAAAGTTGATATCAGGTGCATACAGATCCCAGGCACCTGGGTTGATTGCCCTTAATTCAATTTGGAATTGATTTGGAGCAATGCGGATTGATTTGCCTTCCCATTTGATAGGGGCAACGGGTTCCTGTCCATTTGCACAAATGAACAACATGGATAGCAATGCAAGCAGCAGTCCCTTTGTTTTCATAACAGCAGACGTTACCCTCCGACGGAAATTTTGAAAGTTACTTCAGATGGTGGCAAACACAAGTCATCATTGCAAACCATGAATTCAACTTTTCCGTTGACGTTGGTTTTGGCATTGGTCTTGGTTTTAACCTTTTGAACAAACGTTACTGTCTTTTCAAAAAAATTCACATTTCCATCCCACGCTTCCTCACGTTTTGTAATTCTCTTTCCTCTTTCAGCAATGGCTCCTTGGTATGCAATCAAGGGATTGGGAGAAAAAGTAAAAGTGGTGGCAACGGGACCTTCCACGCCAGCATTGGTAGCGTAGAGATGGTAGTTTCCGGAGATATTGGCTGTGATTTGTAGTTCGTATGTTTTGTCAGCCACTTTTTTGGATGTGTATGTCCAACTCACTTGTTTGGCAGACCCCATCTGGGCATGAGAAGCTATACCAGAAAATGCAAGGCAAAGCAGCAGAAAAGAGCGTAAAAGAATCATGCTAAGATGTTTGATGATACAGATGCGAGAAATAAGCTATTAAAGACTGTTTTTCCATCCTCATTACTAAGTTTGGCAGAACATGCTCGTTCCGGATGTGGCATCATACCAAATACGGTTCTCTCTTGGTTACAAATACCTGCAATATTCAAGAGTGTCCCATTTGGATTACTGGTTTCATTGATGGCTCCGCTTTCATCGCAGTACTGGTAAATGATTTGATGGTTGTTGTTGATTTGCTCCAGTGTTTTTTGATCTGCATGGAATCTGCCTTCTCCATGGGCAATGGGTATTTTCAATGGCCTTTTTTCTTGTCCAATGATGTGTACATTTTTGCAAATAAATTGCTGATTGGCATTTTTAAGTAAGACACCTGGCAGCAATCCAGCTTCACATAGAATTTGGAACCCATTGCAAACGCCCAAAACTTTTCCCCCTCTCTCTGCAAATTTGATTGTCTCTTGCATCATAGGGCTGAATCTGGCGATTGCACCGCAACGCAGGTAGTCGCCATATGAAAATCCACCAGGCAGAACAATACAATCATCCTCAGAAAAATTACTCAAATCATTGTCTTTGTGCCAGAGTTCTATTACTTCTTGACCAAGATCATTTCGCAATGCTCCAATCATGTCCCGATCACAGTTGGAGCCAGGGAATATGACAACACCGAATTTCATGAAAAACCGTTTTGGCAAAATTAATGCCTTTATGGGTACAACCTTTTTGTAATTGTTGATTTAACGTATGTATGACAGAATGATCAGCAGTATTAAGACCAAATTGGGGATAAAATCCCGCTTGAAAGATTGGAAAAACGGGGCGAAGAGCATAGAAGCGGGCACCAACAACAGGTAAAGATATTCACTCAGATACCCAATATTCAACAGGACAATGCACATCCCTGCAAGGAGCAGTGAGAACAGGATGATGAATGCCTTTCTGTTTTGAAGCACCATTTTACTGATTTGTGCAGATCCAGCCCAAAATCCAATCAAGGGAAGCATAACAATACAGCTTATTTTAATGGCATGTATGGTGCTAACCATGGGCATTGTAAATGAGGGCATTTGAAGTTGCAACAAAGCATCGAATGAAAACTGATTCGTCAAATAGAGCAAGCTGGACAAAAAATAATATGGCAGAATGAATCCAAGATTTAAGATGCTCCATTCACGAAGCGATGTGGGTCGCATGATCAACAATGCAATTGTTAACCATGCATAAAAAATAAAATAATTATTGACTACAGCAGATACAGCTGATGTTATAAAACCGACAACCATGATTTGATTGAATGGGTTATTGGTTTTGTACATGGATATGAATGCATTGAATACAACAATGATCAATGCATTGATGGTAAGCATGAAAATACTTATCCTGTATGGAATCAAGAATGACATCAGTAAAAAAGTCAACGCAATGACATAGGTACTTTTTTCCAGCAGTTTATAATCTCTGGCTATTTTATTAAGGTAAAGGGCTTCGGAGATCAGGGCAATGAAAGCGAATATTTTAATTCCTGTCCCAGGATTTTTTTCAAGCGGTGTAAGTAATTGCATGAACCAATGAAAAATGAACTGGTTGTCATTTTCGTTGTGTACATAGGGCATGACCGGCTTGAGAAAAATACTTACATACCCCAGTCCAAGCAGCAACAAGAGCGCAAGGGGATTGTTATTCCTGAATATTCCCAACACAATAATTAGTATTCAATTTTTGCAAAGCAAATATAATTCTTATACATGCAGGGTATAATGATTTGTCGCAAACTGATTTGCTTTCCATATTTTGGCATGAAATCGTAGTCCCTGTTCAAATTTTTCAATGTTGGTTGTCGTTTCACCCTGCCATCCGCGTCTATGGATGCGCTGTTTAAAAGCAGTTCTCTTTTTTCTTTTTGATTGAACAGGAATCTTATCTCATTGCCGGTGTTGAACAATTGGTATCCTAAAAATGAGTCGGCATTGTCATCGTATTGACTTTTTCTGATGGTATTGCTCCATTTCAAATTCCCATTTTCATCGAAAAAGAATGTTACAATGTTTTCCGAAACATACCTTGTCATGCTGTTTTGCATTCCATAACGATTGAAAGGGTCGTACCAGCCGTAAGGATAAAATCTCGTCATGGGGGAGTAGTAAAATGGATTGTAGAAGGGTGACATGAACATGCCCGGCCCATATAGGTAATCAAACCTGTTCCAGGGATTGCTTCTGGAACTTGAGTAAAAAGATTCTGTAAAAACAGCAAATCCACCGTCTTGTGTAGGCACAACCTGTCTTATAAACTGATCATTGAATGCAGTTTTGATGGAATTGTTTTCAGATTTTGCTTCAAGGCGAATGCTGTCGTTGAAGATGTATTGCTTTGGCTTGAGGCTTTCTCTTTTGTTTTTATCCCAGATCATTGTATACACGCCTTCAATATTTCCCCGGCGTTGTTTGTAGTAAAAAGATGCCATCATCAGTTTCTTGTTGCCATTGTCGAATTTTATTTTCAGTTCATCCAGGGTCAAGTCGTTCAGTGGAAGTTTTTGAACAAGTATAGAGTCGGCCAAGGCTCCTTTTATGATGAGTTCAACTTTATTGATATAATCCCTGCTTCCAATTCTGGTGCATTTCCCAAATGCAAAATCGCCTTCATTGTCCAATACAAAATCAGTGAAAACAACATCCCGATCAGGTGATTTGATTTCAAAACTACTCTTCTTCAATGCCTTCATTTGCTGGTCATACAGGATCGTGGTAAACAAATAATCGCGTTCTGTATCTCTTTTGATTTTAAAGAGCATGATTTTTTTCTTGTCCTCGCTGTTGATCAGTGTGTACACCTTGTTTTCTGTATTGCTGTTCACTTGGGTGGTATCCAAATCAATAGGGTCTGACATCATCTTTCCCTCCCCATTGATTTTAACCATGCTGCAATAGATCGAGTTCCTTTTTTGATGCTGGTATACCATGTAGGAAAAATCATTGTATGATATGAAGTCAACATTGATGATCTTCTCTGGGAGGTTGCTCAGCTCAATCCTGTTTTTCTGCTGCATATCCCCGTCGTATACCGAAATGGCATGCCTGTTTCTGTAGTTTTTGTATACCAGGACATTGTTGCTGATTCTTCCAAGGATTTCGAAACTCATGTCCCTCACATCGTCTTTGTCGACCAATGAGTAGTCAATTTTTTGTGCCTGCAGGCTATGGAAAATGGCCAGCGTTCCCACAAGTGCTGCCCATTTGAAAGTCATGTATTTCATATCCCATAAAATTAGGTGATGCAATGCAAACAGATTCATAAGACTTGATAAAAAGCGGCATGTTTGCTTATCCAGCCTTTTTTATTATTTTTTTAACCATTTTTAAAACCAATCCATATTACATATAACTTTGTTCAACCATCGAGGCTTAATCTTACCACATAGTGAGTAAACAATTGAACAAAGTAACCGCAGCAGGGTTGCTCATCGCACTTGGAATCATTTACGGAGATATTGGAACTTCCCCTCTATACGTATTCAGTGCTATCATCAATGGAAGGGTTATCAGTGATGAACTTATTTTAGGTGGTATTTCCTGCATCATTTGGACGCTCACCTTGCAAACAACAGTAAAATATGTGGTGCTTACGTTGCAAGCGGACAACCGTGGTGAGGGAGGTATTTTTTCACTGTATACACTTGTGAGAAGAAGAAAAAAATGGCTGATTGTACCAGCCATGATTGGAGGAGCTGCATTGCTTTCAGAGGGTATTATTACACCTCCTATTTCTGTTACATCTGCTATAGAGGGCCTTACGCAACTGCCCAAATTTTCTGCCATTACTGAAATGCAAATTGTTTTCATTGTGCTCGGTATCTTGACAGCGCTTTTCTTTTTGCAGCAGTTTGGTACCGCCTCAATTGGTAAACTTTTTGGTCCGGTTATGTTCATATGGTTTGCCATGCTTGCTGTGATGGGCATATACAATATGGTCGGCAACTGGCATGTATTGAACGCTTTCAATCCTTCTTATGCCATCAAATTGTTGATCAATTATCCAGGCGGATTCTGGCTACTGGGCGCTGTATTTCTGTGTACGACAGGAGCTGAGGCATTGTACTCTGACTTGGGACATTGTGGAAAACGAAATATTCGAATTACCTGGATTTGGGTCAAGACTGCATTGATATTGAATTACCTGGGACAAGGAGCCTATTTATTAGGGGAAAAAGGCAAATTATTTGCCAATGCGGGACTACTGAAAAATGCAGCATTTGCAGCTGCACATCCTGAAGCAGAATTGTTGCGAAATCCCTTTTATGCGATGATGCCCAATGCATTTTTGTTGATTGGTATCATCATTGCAACCATGGCGGCTGTGGTTGCAAGTCAGGCGATGATCAGTGGTTCTTTTACGCTGGTAAGTGTGGCGATGCGACTGAATTTGTGGCCAAAATTCAGGATCAATTATCCGACCGAGGAGAGAGGACAACTTTTCATTCCTGCCATCAACACCATGCTCTTTTTGGGATGCTGTTTCATTGTATTGTATTTTAAAAGTTCCAGTAACATGGAAGCGGCATATGGATTGGCCATTACACTTTGTATGTTTGCCACCTCCATCCTCTTTGCCAATTATTTGGTTTTACACAGGGTGAATCCCCTTTGGATCTATTTATATCTCGCTGTTTACCTGACTATTGAATTCAGTTTTCTTGTTGCCAATCTCGAGAAATTTCCACACGGTGGTTTTGCCACTTTTGTTTTGGGTGGATTGTTTGTGATCATCATGTATATATGGTTCAAGGCAAGGAAAATCAAAAACAGGTATGTTGAATTTGCTCGATTGGATAATTATTTACCTGTACTGCAGGAATTGAGCAATGACCAATCTATCAATAAATATGCAACGCACCTGGTTTATTTGAGCAGTGCAAACAATCCCAAAGAAATTGAATACAAGATCATCCATTCTATATTGAATAAAAAACCCAAACGTGCCGATATCTACTGGTTTGTGCATGTTGACACCTTGGATGATCCCTATACTTGCAAGTATGAGGTCCAAACCATCATACCCAATGAAGTAATTCGGGTTGAGTTTAGTTTGGGCTTCAGGGTTCAACCCAAGATCAACCTTATGTTTAGGAAGGTTGTAGAGGATATGGTTGCCAATAAGGAAGTAAACATTACCTCGCGTTACGAAAGTTTGGCTCGCAATAATATTGCTGGTGATTTTGAATTTGTTGTGATGGAAAAATTTTTGAGCCAGGACAATGAATTGCCATTCTGGGAGCAGGTAGTGATGAAATTATATTTTTGGTTAAAAGAGGTGTCGTTGTCTGAAGAAAAGGGATTCGGTCTCGATGCCAGCAATGTCACTGTTGAGAAATTTCCACTGGTGGTTGCACCTGTTAAGTCACTTAAACTCAAAAGGGTTTATTCAGAAGAACTTTGATTACCTGAGCCTGTCGGCACTGCTCAGTAATTGCTCATCTTTTCTTATCCCGATAAATGCAAATACCTGAAAAAGCAGGATGAAGATGGGAAGAATAGCACTGATTTCCCAATTTCCTTGTGGTATGTGAAAAGTTGATTTGAATTCTTTCACTATAAAAAACTGTGCAGTTATAAAACCGATGGTTGCAATGGAAGTTGCTGCGATAACAGATTTTTGTCTTTTTCTGTTTTGGAAAAAGAAAATATTGATGAAGCTGCTGGAAGCAATGAAAGCAATGAGAAATAGCAGCACTACACTCTCCCTGACAGAAAATATTTTCAAACTGCCATCTGCGGCGGTTCCGGCGAAAGTTGGAACCAGCCAGGTAATTCCTGCACATGCTGTACTCAGCAATAACCACAACGATTGAATGCGTTGAATCATAAATTAGTTTTTAGCCAAGTTCAGGATAGAGTGGGAATTGCTGCATGAAAGACTTTACATCTTCTTTTACTGAAGCGATTACTTGTTCATCATCTGCATGCATGATCACTTTATCAATCATTTCCACCACCGTTTGCATGTGCTCGGCTTTTAGTCCCCTGGTTGTAATGGCAGGAACTCCGATTCTGATTCCTGATGTTACAAAAGGACTCTTGTCATCAAATGGAACGGCATTTTTATTCAGTGTAATATGTGCTCTGTCAAGTGTCTCCTGTGCTTTTTTACCTGTAACATTCTTGTTTCTAAGGTCAATCAGCATCAAGTGATTTTCTGTTCCGCCACTGATCAGGTGGTATCCTTTTGCTACAAATCCAGCTGCCATTTTTTGGGCATTGTCCTTCACCTGTTGTTGGTATGCTTTGAATGATGGATCCAGGATTTCGCCAAATGCTACTGCCTTTGCTGCGATGACATGTTCCAGCGGACCGCCCTGCATTCCAGGGAAAACAGCCAAGTCAAGCAAAGCACTCATGGATCTGATATTCCCTTTCGGATCTTTGATGCCAAATGGATTGTCGAAATCATTTCTCATCATGATCACGCCGCCTCTTGGTCCTCTCAAGGTTTTGTGTGTGGTAGATGTTACAATATGACAATGATCAAATGGGTCGTTTAGTAAACCAGCAGCCACGAGTCCGGCAGGATGCGCAATATCAGCCAATACCAATGCACCGATTTCATCAGCAACTGCTCTGATGCGTTTATAGTCCCAGTCCCTGCTATATGCCGAGGCACCGCAGATGATCATTTTTGGTTTTTCTTTTCTTGCGATCTCCTCCAGTTGATGGTAATTCACCAAACCGGTTTCTTTGTCAACTCCATAGAAAAATCCCTGATATGTTTTTCCGCTAAAGTTAGCAGGACTCCCATGTGTAAGGTGTCCGCCCATGCTCAGGTCCAGGCCAAGTATTTTATCACCTGGTTTCAGGCATGCAAGAAATACAGCAGTGTTGGCTTGTGCACCACTGTGCGGTTGCACGTTGGTCCAGGTTGCGTTGAAAACTTTTTTCAATCTGTCAATGGCCAATTGCTCAATCTCATCTACCACTTCACATCCGCCATAATATCTTTTTCCGGGGTAGCCTTCGGCATATTTATTGGTAGCTACAGAGCCCATGGCCTGCATCACTTGAAGGGAAGTAAAGTTTTCTGAAGCGATGAGTTCGATGCCTTCTCTTTGTCTTTTTAGTTCTTTATTCAGTAGATCGAAAATCAGTTGATCGCGCATGTAGTGGGATTTTGCGCAAAATTAACCCTTTTTTAAACACCCAATTGGATGAGTTGTGTACATCCCTCGATTTCGCTTTGGTCGTTGCTGCTGATGATGACAATGCGGTTTTTGGTATGGTTGCTGAGCAAATCTTTATACAGGGCAATTCCCGACTGATCAAGGTTTGTACAAGGCTCGTCAAGCAATAAAACGGGGGTTTCACTGAAAAAAGCCTGCGCCAGTTTGATGCGTTGTTTCATGCCGCTGCTGAAATACCGGATTTGTTTATGGGCATGTTTGGACAATCCAATTTGATCAATGATGTCAGCGATGGTGGTCTTGTAGTGAAATGATTTGAATTGTTGGTGGTAAACAAAAAATTCAAGTGCTGTCATTTCTTCAATTACTTCCAGGTAAGGTGCACAAATGGAAACATGGGAAAAGACTTCTTCATTGGGAATGATTTTTCCATTGTTGTTGAAAATGACTTCACCTTCTGAAAACATTGTTGATCCTGCAATGCATTGCAGCAAAGTTGATTTTCCAGATCCATTGTGTCCGGTGATGGCATAGGTTTCCTTGTCAGAAAAACTTGCATGAAGATTTTTGAATATCCAATCTCTGTTGAATCTCTTTCCTGCATCAATCAACCGAATCTCCATCTGATGTTGATTTAGAGCGTCCTCGGATGATACCTCTTTTGCTTTCCTTGATGAATGCAATGATTGTTGATTTCAATGCTGATGCTGTTGTGTCGTTTTCCAGTTTTTCCAATGCCTGTGATACATTTAGATTGCTGTTGTACAGGATGCGATATACATCCATGATCTCATTGATTGATTCTGATGAGAAGCCTCTTCTTCTCAATCCAACAGAATTGATACCAGAGAAACAGGTAGGTATGTTTCCCGCCCTTACAAAGGGAGGCACATCTTTTCTGACCGTTGTGAAGCCTCCTATATATGCATGATCACCGATTCGCACAAATTGATTTACACCACACATCCCGGAGATGATGGCATAATCACCCAGGGTTACATGTCCAGCCAATTGCGTGCTATTGCTCATGATGCAATGGTTGCCAATAATACAATCATGTGCAACATGGCAGTAGGCCATGATCAGGCAATTGGTTCCAATCACCGTTTTCATTTTATCCTGCGTGCCTTTGTGTATGGATACAAATTCTCTGATGATCGTATGGTCTCCAATTTCAGCAGTTGTTTTTTCTCCATCAAATTTCAAATCTGCAGGAGGAGCGGAGATGATTGCGCCATGAAAAACCTGGCAGTGATTGCCGATTCTTGCACCATTCATGATGGTTACGTTGCTGCCAATCGAGCAATGATCTCCAATCACAACATCCTCTTCGATGGTTGTAAATGCATCGATGCGGACATGCTTACCAATCTTGGCGTTGGGGTGGACGATGCTTTGGGGATGAATCATGAACCAGTGTTAAGAATTCTCTCTTTTAACCAATTGCGCCATCAGGTAGGCTTCGGCTGCAATTTTATTTCCAACGAAAACAGTACCGATCATTTCACAAATTCCTCTGCGAATGGGACCGAGCAACTCCAACTTCAACAGCAATGTATCACCAGGCACTACTTTCATTTTGAATTTACAATTGTCAATTTTCAGGAAGTAGGTATCATAGTCGCCAGGAGGAAGACAATTGATGGCAAGGATTCCGCCCGCCTGTGCCAGTGCTTCAATTTGCAGCACACCTGGCATGATGGGATTACCGGGAAAGTGTCCTGAGAAAAAAGGTTCGTTCGCAGTTACATTTTTTACACCTACTATATGGTTGTCAGAGAGTTCTATGATTTTATCTACCAGCAAGAATGGATACCTGTGCGGCAGTTTTTTCTCAATTTCAGGTGTATTGTAGACTGGAGGCAGGTTGGGGTCATAAGAAGGGATATTCTTCAGGGATTTATTCTTTTTGATGTGTTGCTTGATTTTTTTAGCCAATTCTACATTGGAATAATGACCTGGTCTGTTCGCGATGATATGCGCTTTGATGGGGAATCCCACGAGTGCAAGATCGCCCACAATATCCAACAGTTTATGCCTTGCAGGCTCATTGGTATGTCTGAGTTCAAGGTTGTTTAGAAAACCTTGGCTGTTTACATCGAAGTCAGAATTTTTGAATGCCTTTCCCAGTTTCTTTTTCACTTCATCAGTCAAAGGTTTTTCAACAACTACGATGGCATTGTTGATGTCTCCACCTTTGATGAGGTTGTTGGCCAACAAGGCTTCCAGTTCATGCAGAAAACAAAATGTTCTGCTGGATGCAATTTGGTCTTTGAAATCACCAATTTTCTTCAGCGAGGCGTGTTGTGTGCCCAACACATCGCTGTTGAAATCAATCAATGTGGTGACATGGTAATCAACTGCAGGAGTTGCCTTGAGTTCCACTCCTCTTTCTTCGTCAATATGAACAATATTGGTATCAATTGTATACCAATCTTTAGAGGCTTCCTGCTCAGCAACACCGGCTTTCTCAATTGCCTCTACAAATTGAATGGCACTTCCATCCATGATAGGCACTTCCGGTCCATCTACTTCAATCAGGCAATTGTCAACACCCATACCCACCAATGCAGCCAGGATATGTTCAACTGTACTGATTCTTGCACCATTGAATTCAAGGGTGGTTCCTCGGGTTGTTTCTACAACCAGATCACAATCTGCTTTGATGATGGGCTGTTCTTGGAGATCCATTCTTTTGAACTGAAATCCGTATCCGGGCTCTGCTGGTTGCAGTGTCATATTCACTGTTGCGCCGGTATGCAGTCCTGTTCCTGAAATCTTTGCAGCTTGTTGAAGGGTGTGCTGCTTGTTAGGATTGAAATCTTTCACGATTGCAGATTTTTGGTACAGCAAAGATAATCCATTTTATCAAGGACTACTTTTGATATAAATTATTGAAAATCAATATTTATGAAGAAAGTTCCTCTTTTTCTTTGATCAGTATTTCAATGAGGTTTTCCAGCTCTTTGATTTTTTTGTCCAAATCAGGCAGTTTTCTGAAAATGGCATTCGCACGCATGGCTGAGCTGAATTCGAAAGCGGGACTTCCTGTGATGATGGTATCTTTTTCGCGTATGCTTTTGGAGACGCCACTTTGTCCATTGATTTTTGCCCCATCTGCGATTTGTATATGTCCAACGATTCCCGCCTGTCCCCCGATCGTTACATGATTTCCAATTTTTGTACTGCCGCTAATGCCAGCTTGTGCCGCAACGACGGTGTTTTGTCCCACCTCTACATTGTGCGCAATTTGTACAAGGTTATCCAACTTGGTTCCCTTTTTTATGGTAGTTGAACCCATGGTTGCCCTGTCGATGCAAACATTGGCTCCAATTTCAACGTGGTCTTCCACAATAACATTTCCCAGTTGTGGTACTTTTTTGTAGATCCCGTCAGATTGAGGAGCGAAACCAAAGCCATCGCTTCCGATGACAGTTCCTGCATGTATGAGCACATGCTTCCCAATGGTGCAATGATGGTATATTTTCACACCGGCAAAAAGGATGGTATTGTCTCCAATAGTTGCACCGGTTCCCAGATAGGTGTGGGGATACAATTTTACATTGTCTCCAATGACTGCATTTTCACCTACATAAGTGAATGCAGCAATGTATACATCCTTTCCGATTTTGGCAGATGGATGAACAAAGGAAGGCTGTTCGATGCCCACAAGATTGGTAGAAAGTACATTCTGATAGTAGCGCATCAATTTGGCGAAACTGGCATATGGATCACTTACCTTGATCAAAGTAGGTCTTACATTTTCTTTCAATTCCAATACGTTCGATACGATTACAATCGATGCTTTGGTGGTATACAGGTGGTCTTCGTACTTGGGATTGGCAAGAAAACTGATATCGCCTTCTTTTCCATCTTCAATTTTGGAGAAGCCGTTCACTGATACGTTTTCATTTCCTTCGATTTTACCACTGATATGTGTCGCAATTTGCAATGCCGTGAACTTCATAAATCTGTTCCTTTTTTAATTGTAACGGGAGGTGTCGATCGGAAGGTATGCAAACCTATGACTGATTTTTTTGCGTTTTGTTACAAGAAATGTAAAATTTTTTAACAGGCTGTGAAATGTGCTGATGAATCAGGGGTGAATCAACTTGAGAAATATCTCTGACAGTCCCATCTTTATATAAGATGTTTATCTTCTCTTCATGTGGATTATACAGACTGTTTTCGGCTACACCTGTAAATACAAGAAATTGTGTGTCCTCCATGCTCAATCCCCATTCACGCGCAGTTTCCTTTCTTTTTTCAGCTACCTCTTCGTCTGAAATCGGATCATTTTGGATGGTCAGTTTCAGGAGATTTCTGTTCAGAATGGCGGAGGACAACATCGAAATAATTTTATCAGAGTGGTTTTTCCACTTTTTGATTTCGCCCATTACATCACTGTCATCGAGTGAACAAAACATTTCAAGGTAGTTGTTGTCAAATTGGCTTTTTCTATCAAATAGTATATTTCCCAATCCGTTTGAACTGGCAACTGAGCTATCTCCTTTTTTGAAAAGCCAAACGGCACGTTCAAGAATTTTTACAAGTGTCATTTCTGCACTGAGCACTGTTTTGTGCTGGTATACTTGCCAATACATCAACCTTCTTGCAACCAGAAAATTTTCAATGGAGTAAATGCCTTTTTCTTCCACCATCAACGAGCCTTCGTGGACTGTCAGCATTTTTAGTATTCTGTCACATCCTACACTTCCTTCTATCACACCAGTAAAAAAGCTGTCTCTCGTCAGGTAGTCCATGCGGTCTACATCCAGTTGTCCACTGACCAATTGGTGTAAAAATTTTTTATGGTAAGCACCTGTGAAAATTTCAATGGCCATATTGAGTTGGCCGTTGAATTTTTCATTGAGTGCATGCATGATCATCAGCGAAATGGCTTCGTGCTCTAGGTCTTTTACAAGTATCGATTCCAACGCATGCGAAAATGGACCATGACCAACATCATGCAGCAGGATGGCAATTTTTGCTGCCTGTTCTTCCTGATCTGTTATGGCGATTCCTTTTTGCCTGAGTTCATACAAGGCACTCCCCATCAAATGGTAGGCGCCCAATGCATGGTGAAGCCTGGAGTGAACAGCACCAGGATACACGAGATAAGACATGGCCATCTGATTGATTCTTCTCAATCGCTGTACCCATGGGTGTGAAATGATTTCATAAATCAACGGATCATTGATGGTGATGAATCCATGTACCGGGTCATTGATGAATTTTCTGAATCCCATGATGCTCATTTGTTAATTTTCCGAAACGATGCTGCAAAGGTACTTACCTGTTGATCGATTCATTAACTTTATTCAAGCCATTTGACGTTTTTTTCTCAAAAATAATTGCATGTCTCTTGCCAGTATATTATGGGTGGATGATGAAATCGAGATCCTGGAAGCCCACAAGCTTTTTCTGGAAATGAAGGGTTACCGCGTCATTTGCATGACCAATGGTTTTGATGCACTTGATTTTCTCCAAAAACAGGAAGTCGATTTGATCCTGCTGGACGAATCCATGCCGGGTATGAGTGGACTTGAGACACTGCAAAGAATCAAAAGGTTGTATGCACATACACCTGTGGTGTTGGTCACCAAAAATGAAACGGAGAGTCTGATGGAAGAGGCCATTGGAGCACAAATCACTGATTATTTGATCAAGCCTGTCAATCCAAACCAAGTTTTGCTGACCCTTAAAAAAAATTTAGACAACAAAAGGCTTATCACAGAATCCATCGTCTCCAACTATCAACAACAGTTCCGTTCGATGTTTGATGCACTGGGTGAATCCCCTACATTCAAAAGCTGGACGCAGGTATACCAGCAGCTGGTTTATTGGGAGCTTGAAATGGAGAAAAGCGATACCATAGAAATGAGCGAAATATTATTGGACCAAAAAAAAGAGGCCAATGCTGCTTTTTTTAAGTTCATCTCCAGAAATTATACTTCTTGGATCAATCACCCTGATGAACATGCACCGGTATTGAGTCACCAGTATTTTTCAAAAAAACTGCTTCCATTTATCTCGAAAGAAAAACCTTTGATCTGGTTGCTCATTGATAATTTCCGTTATGATCAATGGAAGGCCATTGAACCGATGGTGGCATCATTGTTCAGAATCCAAGAGGAAGATTGCTTTTATTCCATCCTTCCAACTGCCACGCATTATTGCCGCAATGCAATTTTTTCTGGACTTCTGCCCAGCAACATCGAAAAGAAATTTCCGGACTTGTGGAAAAAGGATGATGATGAAGATGGGAAAAACAACCATGAGGAAGCCTTTTTCAGGTCACAACTTCAATCCTTGGGGAGGACAGATATTCGGTTTTCGTATCATAAAATTTTAAACAATACCGATGCAATCAAATTGGCAGAAAACACATCTGTATTGCTGAATGATGATTTAACCATCATTGTATACAATTTCGTAGACATGATCAGCCATGCGAGAACAGATATGGATATGATCAAAGAACTGGCCGCAGATGAAAAAGCATACAGAAGTCTGACCAAGACATGGTTCTCACATGCTCCTTTGTTTCAGATGCTCAAAAAGCTTTCACAGAAAAACTGTCAAGTGGTCCTTTCAACTGATCATGGAAGTCTGCAGGTCAAAAATCCACTTAAAGTGTTAGCTGACAGACAAACAACCAATAACCTGCGGTATAAAAACGCAAAGAACCTGGATGTTGATTTGCGTGAAGTGCTCTCTTTCAAAGATCCATTGGTAGCGGGACTCCCCAAATCAAACATCAGCTCCTCCTTTATTTTTGCAGGCAAGCAAGATTTCTTCTGCTATCCGAATCATTTCAATCAGTTCGCACAACTGTATAAAAATAGTTTTCAGCATGGAGGAATTTCAATGGAAGAAATGATTATACCCTCGATAAGGATGAGCAACAGATGAATGAATTTTTCTTATTCACATTTGACTCTTAAAATGTTCACAATTAATGATTTGAGTACAGGTAAAACCTTGCAGCATTCAGTAAATTTGTACAAATGAGTGTTATGAAACTGAAATTCACTCCATCGACACTAGAGAAGCTGGAAAAAATTGTTGACGAAGCGGGGTACATTCTCAGATACGAAAGAGGAACCTTTCAAAGTGGCTATTGCATTCTTGAATCGAAAAAAGTTGTTGTCTTGAACAAGTTTCTTCAAACCGAAGGAAGGATCAATACTTTGATTGATTTGATCGCTGCGATTCAGGTCAATGTTGACCAATTAACCGAAGAAAGCAGAAAAATATTTGAAGAAGTCACAGCAGGAACTGCATTTGATTCACATGCTGCTTAAATTTGACTTCATTCAATTTTATCCATTTTGTCGATCACAGTTGAGTTTTTAGGAACAGGCACCAGTGGAGGAGTGCCCATGATTGCCTGCAAATGTGCAGTATGTCAATCTAATGACAGCAAGGATAAGCGTCTCAGAAGCAGTGTGCTGATCAAGTCGCCCAGCACAACTGTTGTGATTGATACCACGCCCGATTTCAGGACACAAATGCTTCGCTCAGGAGTTGAACACATTGATGCAGTTCTTTTTACCCATTCGCACAAGGATCATATTGCAGGGTTGGATGATATCCGTGCTTTCAATTTTTTCTCGAAAAAACCTATTCCTATTTATGCCAATCAGGAAACATCCGAAGCGCTTCAACGTGATTTTTACTATGCATTTGCAGAATTGAAATATCCTGGTATTCCTGAAATCAACCTGCATACCATTGATGACAAACCTTTTCAGGTAGGTGATTTATCTTTTCAACCCTTTGCTGTGAAACATTTGCACATGGATGTAACTGCTTACAGAATGGGTGATTTCACCTATATCACCGATGCAAATTTCATTGGTGAAGATGCCCAAAAAATAATTCAAGGCACAGATGTACTGGTTTTGAATGCACTTCGAAAGGAAAAACATTTATCACATTTTACGTTGGATGAAGCCATTGAGATGGCGACTGTTTTGAATGCACGACAGACTTATTTTACCCATATCAGTCATCAGATGGGTTTTCATCATGAAACCTCCAAAGAACTTCCCAAGGGTATGTTTTTTGCATACGATGGACTTAAACTTCACGTGAATAATCACATTTGATTCTGCTGATTTTATCAGATGTTGGATTTCTTCATGCATGACTTTTGTATCATGCGATGGATGAAACATATATCGGAGTGGATCTATTTTTCCAAAAAGGAACGTTTAGGCATTTATATCATGGGATTTTTGATTGCCCTGTTATGGGTGTTGCCTACTTTTTTTGCAGGGGGTAATGAGTTGATAGAACCATTGAATATATCTATTGTGCAATTGGACAGCATGGAAAAGGTACTCATCCACCGCCAACGAAAACATGTTGGCAAATTCGCCAAATACAAATCTGCTGTCCATCAAGCTGACACACAAAAGCAATCAAATGCCCGCAATACCCATCATAAATACAAAATACTCGATATAAATACAGCTGACAGCATCTCTTTGGAGCAGCTTCCAGGGATTGGCGAAAAATTATCTGCCCGCATCATCAAATACCGTGAGCGTTTAGGCGGATTTATAGAAATCAATCAGTTGAAAGAAATCTACGGCATGTCTGACAGTAATTTTATAAAATTCAGCAAACTAATCATCGTTCAATCCGGTTTTTCTCCCAGCAAAATCAATTTGAATAAAGCCACTTACCAGGAAATGAGGCGACATCCATATATCAATCATTTGTTCGCCAAATCTGTATTGGCCTATGTAAAGATGCACGGTTCTATCAATAGCTTGGAGGAGTTGGTGAGGATAGGAAGTTTGACTGAAGAGGAGATCGTAAAAGTTAGGCCCTATCTTGATGTGGGGCTTTAATCCAAGAAATCATCTTCCTGTTTGGGTCCATATTTATCAAACAGTTTATCAATCGCTTTTGCAAATACGGGCAGTTTCTTTTTCGCAAACTCTTTAATGATGTGAATGGATTGTGTAGCCTGTTTTTCCGTTAGTTGGACTTCTTTCATCAATTGCTCAACCAACTCTTTCATGCTAAGCCACTTTGAGGACATTCATTTTGGCGTGCTCGAATTTTTGGGTTGCGTATGCAAGGGAGAGGGTAAATTCTTTTTTATCAGAAGAGGGCAATTCGAACATGGCGTCAGTCAACATGGTCTCACAAATTGATCTGAGTCCCCTTGCCCCTAATTTAAATTCCATTGCTTTGTCAACCATGAATTCCAGCACTTCCTCTTCTATCTTTAATTCAATGCCTTCCAGTTCAAACAATTTTCTGTATTGTTTGATCAGCGCATTTTTGGGTGCTGTAAGAATTGATTTTAAAGTTGACTTATCAAGAGGGTCTAGGTAGGTGACAATAGGCAATCGTCCGAGGAGTTCAGGAATCAATCCGAATGATTTGAGATCTTGGGCATTGACAAATTTCAAAAGGTTGTTTTTCATTTCCTCTTGCACCGATTTGTTTACATTGAATCCAATCGCATTGGTGTTTACCCTTCTTGCGATTACCTTATCAATTCCATCGAAAGCCCCGCCGCAAATAAATAGGATGTTTTGCGTGTTTATTTTGATCAGTTTTTGATCAGGATGTTTTCTTCCTCCCTGAGGTGGAACAAGTACATCGGTGCCCTCCAACAGTTTCAGGAGTCCCTGTTGAACACCTTCACCACTTACATCTCTTGTGATAGAGGGATTGTCTGTTTTTCGGGCAATTTTATCGATTTCGTCTATGTATACGATTCCGCTTTCCGCCGCGGCAACATCATAATTGCAAACCTGCAGCAACCTGGTCAATATACTTTCTACATCCTCCCCCACATAACCAGCTTCTGTGAATACGGTTGCATCCACAATTGCAAATGGAACATTAAGGAGTTTGGCAATGGTTTTAGCGAGGAGTGTTTTTCCTGTGCCAGTTTCTCCAACCATGATGACATTGCTTTTTTCAATTTCAACATCATCATTTTTCTCCCCCTTTTTGCTTTGCTTACCTGCATTGCCAATGGGTTGATTGAGTCGTTTGTAATGATTGTAGACTGCCACAGCAAGGATTTTTTTTGCTTCATCCTGACCGATGACATATTCGTCCAAATGATTTTTGAGTTCAATTGGTTTTTTCACCGAGAGTTTGAATCCTGATTTACCGTCTTTTTTTGATTCTATTTCTTGGAAAACAATTTCTTTTGCGTGGTCTACACAAGATTCACAGATATGGCCTTCTTGGCCTGCGATCAGGATTTTCACCTCATCACGGTTTTTGCCGCAAAATGAACAATGCAATGTATTCTTTGCCATATAATGAATGCTACGTGTTAGATTGATTTTACTACTCCGTCTACAATGCCGTATTTCACAGATTCATCTGCATTCATCCAATAATCTCTGTCGAAATCTTTCATGACCTTATCGAATGTTTGTCCGCAGTTCTCAGCCAGAATCTTTGCACCAAGCTCTTTTATTTTTCTGATTTGCTCAGCCATGATTTCGAGGTCAGCCGAAGTGCCCTGTCCGCCACCTGAGGGCTGATGGATCATCACTTCTCCATGGGGATAGATATATCTTTTTCCTTTCTTGCCACCACTTAGTAATATAGACCCCATCGATGCAGCCATTCCCATACAAATGGTTGATACAGGTGATTTGATCATTTGCATGGTATCGTAAATGACCATTCCACTTGTAACGACCCCACCGGGAGAATTGATGTAAAACTTGATTTCTTTTCCTGGATCAACAGCATCCAAGTACATCAGTCTGGCAGTGATATCTTTTGCTGATTTATCATCAACCACACCCCAGAGAAATACTTTTCTTTGTTCAATAAACTTTTTATCGAACTTGGCAACTGACAACATGTTTTCCATCATGTTTCCATTTTCTGCTGGTTCGTGTTCTTCGTCGAGTCTAATTTTATTGTACATGTTCATTTTCTTCCTTTTACGCTTTCTTCTTTTTTGGATTGAGTAGGAGGACTTCATCCACCAATCCATATTCTTTTGATTCTTGAGCGGTCATCCAAAAATCTCGGTCAAAATCTTTGGCAATCCTCTCTACTGGTTGTCCGCTGTGTTGTGCCACTACATCATAGAGTTCTTGTTTCAATTTTCTGACCTGTGATACGGTGATTTCAATATCACTCGCTTGTCCGCCTGCACCAGCACTTGGTTGATGCATCATGATGCGTGAATGTTTGAGTGCTGTACGTTTACCAGCCGTACCCGCACACATCAATACGGCAGCCATGCTGGCAGCCACACCAATGCAGATGGTAGATACATCAGGGGTAACATATTGCATGGTATCATAGACGCCGAGTCCAGAGTATACGGAGCCACCCGGACTGTTGATATACATTTGAATATCTCTTGTACGGTCGGTGCTGTCAAGGAAGAGCAATTGTGCGGTAATGATATTGGCCACTTCATCTGTGATGGGATAACCCAAAAAAATGATCCTGTCCATCATCAGCCTGCTGTAGACATCCATCACGGCTATGTTCATCGGCCTTTCCTCAATGATATTGGGAGTGAGGTTGGTTACCATGTGATTGGTATATCCATGCAGGGTATTGCTGGAAATTCCCCTCTCTTTTATTGCAAACTTTTCAAATTCCTTTCCGAGATTCATGGTTGTCGGGATTTATATGAGCAAATTAATACAAATACAGTCCAAATAGCATGCCTGAAACCAAAGCAGACAATTTGTCCAGCTGAATTTCCTGTTTTTTAGTAAACCCCTAACAATGTTCCCTGGAATAGGAATCAATGCTGGTGTTTCTCAGAAAGCTTTTGGAACTCTTCAACGGTGAGTTTTTTCTCCGTTGGTTTCGCTTGAGATGCAGACCAGGCAAGGACTTTAGAGCTGAATACGCGTTGGTAAGCACTCTCAACCTGCTGCTTGTCACCCATCATTCTCTCGACATAGCTGTCAAGCCAATCCATGTTTCCTCCAAGATTCATGGATCCAAAATAGCCCATGAGCTGCTGACGCAGGTTGTCCATTATTTCCTCTCTGCTCACCTGAAGTGATTGTTGAGTTCCAATTTCGTTGCTGACCAGTGTCCAACGCAGTTGGTTGAGGAAGTTGGGGAAGTCTTTTTCGATTGCTTCAGGGGACTGTTCTTTCTCACCGCTTTTCAGTAACCATTTTTTCAAAAATGCTTCAGGGAAATCCATTTTGGTTTCTTCTGACAAGAGATGAAAAATTTCATGCTCCAACATGTGTTGGGCCTGGTGTTTCCAGTATCCTTCAATTTGTGCTTTTATTTCTGCCCTGAATGCCTCTTCGGTTGTGATTTCTTTTGCCGGGATGGCCTCTTTGAAAAAAGTTTCATCCAATGCCCTTTTCTCTACAAATCCAATTTTTGTAATCTGCATTACAAAATATTGTTTCAAGTCCTCTTTGTTGTCTTTGTCAAGTCCCAGGTCCTTCGCAAGCCAATCTCTTTCTTTGTCCTCAAACGCCTTGCCCACTTGCAAGATGATTTGCTCATCTTTTTTCTTTCCCATCAGTTCCTTTTGGGTAGCAACAGAAAAATATTTTAGCAACAATGAGTTTTCTTTCTTTTCAGCACCTTCTTCAACAGCACCTTTTGCATCTGATTTTTGAAAGGACACATTGAGGATGTCTTCTTCGTTTGAAACGCTCTCTGGTTCAGTCATTTTTCCCAGACGCTGACGGAGTCTTTCCACTTCTTCATTGATCATTTCCTCGGTTGTTTCAACAACACTCAGGGTTGTTTTGGCTTTAGCCAAATCAGGAATGGAAAAATTTGGCTTCAGGCCGAGTTCGAAAGAAAAAGTATACTCTTTCGGCTCTGTATGGTTGATTAGCGCAGGATCGTTGTTATTCTCAGGGAGGGGCTGTCCGAGGTATGCAATGTTTTCCGTTTGTAAATATTGCATCAATTCATTTTCGATATTGCGCAATACTTCCTCAGTGAAAACAGCTGCACCGTACATCTTTTTTACTACTCCGGTTGGCACCATGCCTTTTCTGAATCCGGGGATGTTTGCATTTTTAGCATATTTCTTGAGTGCTGACTCATATGCTGGGTTGTAATCGGACGGAGAAACAGTTACTTTGATTCTTTCGTGGAGTGGAGCGATCTGCTCCCTGCTGATTGTTGCCATGTTCAAATTAATTTGGGAAAAGAGTGCGGGTGGAGGGACTCGAACCCCCAAGCCTCACGGCACCAGATCCTAAGTCTGGCGTGTCTACCAATTTCACCACACCCGCAAATGGTTAAGCTTGCAGCTGCTCTTTTCAACTGGGGTGCAAAGGTAACCATTTTTGAGGTAATTAAAAGGCATTCCCAGGCTTTTTCAGTAAATTTGATTGACATGAATTTCGTCGATCAAGATATGATGATGGCGCCCTATGCGCTGAGCGAAGAGGAGGAAAAAAGGGAGATCGTCCGCCGCTACAGGGCCTTGTTGAGGACACTCAAACCCAAGTTGAAAACAGGTGACAAGCGGTTGGTGAGAACTGCTTTTGAAATGGCAGTGGATGCCCATAAAACCATGCGCAGAAAAAGTGGGGAGCCTTATATTTTCCATCCCCTGGCAGTTGCGATGATTTGTGTGGAAGAAATTGGACTGGGTGTCAGATCAACCATTTGCGCACTCTTGCACGACACGGTGGAAGATACAGATATAACATTGGATGATATTCAGAGAGAGTTTGGAAATGAAATGGCAAGAATCATCGATGGACTCACCAAGATTGCAACCGTAGTCGATAACAATGCTTCTCAGCAGGCAGAGAATTTCAAAAAAATATTGCTTACCCTCACCGATGATCCACGTGTAATCCTGATCAAGTTGGCCGATCGGTTGCACAACATGCGAACACTGGAAAGCATGAAGAGGGAGAAGCAATTGAAAGTTTCTTCTGAAACAGTTTATGTCTATGCGCCGCTGGCGCATCGCATGGGACTTTACAACATCAAAACCGAGATGGAAGATCTGGCAATGAAATACATGGAGCCAGATCATTACAAAGAGGTCGCCAAAAAATTAGCAGAAACGAAACGAGAGCGAACGCGCTATATCAATGAATTCATCAAGCCGGTCAAAGAAAAATTAGATGGCATTGGATTCGTCTACGAAATATACGGACGACCAAAATCCATCCACTCGATCTGGAACAAAATGAAGAAAAAGAATGTGGCGTTTGAAGAAGTATATGATCTCTTTGCCATCAGGGTCATAATTGATACAGCACAGGAAAAGGAGAAAGAGAGTTGCTGGAAAGTATATTCCATCATTACAGATATGTACAATCCGTCACCAGAACGTTTGAGGGATTGGTTGAGCAATCCCAAATCAAATGGATACGAGGCGCTTCATACCACCGTGATGGGTCCGCAGGGAAAATGGGTAGAGGTGCAAATCCGCTCCAAGCGCATGAATGAAATTGCCGAGAAAGGATTGGCTGCGCATTGGAAATACAAAGAAGGTGGGGATGAAGAGGATCGTTTCGATAAATGGTTCTCACAAATTCGAGAGGCACTGGGAGGGGATGATATCAGTTCGATCGATTTTTTACAGGATTTCAAAACATCTTTCCTTGCGGAGGAGATATTTGTTTACACACCAAAGGGTGATGTGAAAATGTTGCCTGTTAATTCAAGTGCATTGGACTTCGCATTCAATATCCACAGTGCGATTGGATCAAAATGCATCGGTGCAAAAGTGAATCACAAACTTGTTCCGCTGAGTCATAAATTGAGGAGCGGAGACCAGATCGAAATCATCACCTCCAACAAACAAAAGCCAAATGAAGACTGGCTGGGGTTTGTTGTCACAGCCAAAGCCAGAAATGTAATCAAGGATGTACTGCGAGATGAAAAAAGAAAAATTGCAGAGGATGGAAAATATGCAGCTGAAAAGAAACTTCAAAACATTGGAGTCAAACTTTCCCCGTACAACATCGATCTATTGGTAGAATTCTACAAAGCACAGTCACCATTGGATTTGTTTTACCGCATTGCCACCAAGCAAATTGATTTGAGGGATTTGAAGGAATTCGAAGTACGGGGCGACAAACTGGAATTGAAGAAAATCAAAAAAGAAGAAGTTGTTGCAGAAGCAGCAATCAAGCAAGATCTAAAAAAAGATACCGAACTCATTATTTTTGGCGAACGGAGCGATCGGATCGTTTATACATTGGCCAGTTGTTGTAAACCCATTCCGGGTGACGATGTATTTGGATTTGTTTCAAGCGGTAAGGGGTTGATCATTCATCGAACCAATTGTCCCAATGCCACCCAATTGCTTTCTAGTTATGGCCATCGCGTGGTCAAGACCAAGTGGGCTAAGAACAAGGAAATCTCATTCCTGACCGGACTCAACATAACAGGATTGGATGATGTAGGGGTCATCCATAAAATCACCAACCTTATATCTGGAGAACTCAAGATCAATATCAGTGCCATCACAGTTGAAGCCAAGGAGGGTATTTTTGAAGGAAATATCAGGTTGTATGTACATGACAAGGAGGAGTTGGATGAACTGATTGCAGAGCTGAAACTGCTTCCCGGAATTCAGGACGTAAGACGCTACGATCTGGAAGCCTGATGAGGATATTTATATTTCTGCCTTACAATGCATTGGCCTAAATTCGCGACTTAACATTCAAGATTTGTTATGGTAGATGTTTTGCTAGGATTACAATGGGGAGATGAAGGAAAAGGGAAGATTGTTGATTTTTTTGCTCCACAATATGATATCATTGCCAGGTTTCAAGGTGGACCCAATGCTGGGCATACGCTCTATGTAAATGGAGAAAAAATAGTACTGCATCAAATCCCTTCCGGCATATTTCACGAGAATACCATCAACCTGATAGGGAATGGCGTAGTATTGGACGCTGTAACACTGAGGAAGGAGTATGATAAGGTTGCAGCATTTGGTATTGATGGCAGAAAAAATTTATTTGTTTCCGAAAGAACACATTTGATACTTCCAACCCACAGGGCGTTGGACAAAGCTTCTGAGTTGTCCAAAGGCAACGAAAAAATCGGATCAACCCTGAAAGGTATAGGTCCGGCTTATATGGATAAGACCGGAAGAAACGGATTGAGGGTGGGTGACCTCTTGGATAAAAATTTTACTACACAGTACATCAAGCTGCGCCTCAAACATCAGCGTTTGTTGGACTCATTCGGTTTCAATGAAGACATCAGCGAGTGGGAAGAGGAATTTTTTGAAGCCATTGAATTCATGCGCAGTTTAAAGATCGTAAACGGAGAATATTTTATCAATCAAAAAATTGCTTCTGGCAAGAAAGTGCTTGCCGAAGGTGCACAAGGCAGCATGCTGGATGTGGATTTTGGCACATTCCCTTTTGTAACCTCTTCCAATACCATTTCAGCCGGTGTTTGTACAGGTTTAGGAGTCGCGCCTCAAAAAATCAAGGACGTCATTGGTGTATCGAAAGCCTATTGCACACGTGTTGGAAGCGGACCATTCCCTACCGAACTGCATGATGATACTGGTGAGCGGTTGAGAAAAATCGGGAACGAGTTTGGGGCTACTACCGGAAGACCCCGCAGATGCGGATGGATAGATCTCGTTGCCTTGAATTTTGCCTGCATGGTGAACGGTGTTACTAAAATCGTGATGACCAAGTCGGATGTATTGGATGCTTTTGAAGAGCTGTCTGTTTGCACCAGCTATGGAATTGATGGCAAAGAGGAAAAGGAAGTTCCTTATCAGTTGAGCAAAGTAAACATAGAACCCACTTATAAGAAATTCAAAGGTTGGATGACAGATATTTCCAAATTGAAGAAGCACACAGATTTGCCAGAGGCAATGAAAACATACATTGATTTCATCAATCAATATCTGGGTGTTCCAGTGACCCATATTTCAAATGGTCCGGAAAGAGACCAATTGATTACAGTATAATCATTGGTAGTTTTTGAGAAAAATATTTTTAAAATATTTGGTGATATAAAAAAGTCTCAGAAATTTTACAGCGTAATTTCCTGTTGATTATGGCAAAGTCCGAAAAAGAAAAAAAAGTTGACAAAAAACCCACTGCGGAAACTTCTTCCTCAAAAGCTGTAAAATCCACAGCAAAATCGAAAAAGAGTGATGAAGAGGATGATTTTGATGATGAGGAAGAGAAGCCTCTGAAGAAATCTGCACAATCACGTGACGACGATGATGATGACACTGAAGATGTCGATGATGATTGGAATCAAGTAGAGGAGGATGAAAATTGGGATCCTGATTTTGACGAATTTGATATTCCTAAATCAAAAACAAAAAAATCTGGCGGAAAAAAATCAGCCGACGATGATGATTTGGGGGTGGATGATGAATTCAAAGATTTGGGATTCGATGATTTCAGCGGAGGTGGCGGGTTCGACGAGGAAGATGACTTTTAATCACTGCTTCGTTTTCTTTTTCTTTTCTGTTTTTGCAGGCGTCTCAGCTCTTGGAGAGGCTGTAGGTATTGGGAATCCGGTAATTTCTTTGGTTCCTTCTTCCAATTGATATTGAACAGATCGTTTTAGAATAGCATCGTGCTGTATTTCAAATACAGCCTTTTTTTCTTTTGGCAGCTTGAGTGTGTATGGTGCAGATGAAACTTTTTCATTGAAAAGGGGATTCCATTTTTCAAAACGTTTCCATTCGATTTCAAGTTGGTCAGCAATCACCTCTCCAATATATCTTCCATTGATGGTTAAGCTGTCCAGTCCATTGAGTTCTTCCTTTGAAAGCACGGTGACGGATTCATTTGGCAATATCCCGGTTGTTTCGCTGCCCTTCCCCTCAAAAATATAATGCGTAGCAATGAATTTTTTTACATGGTTTCTCGATTCAGCAGGGAGGTCCTGTTGAATATCCCAGAAATTTTTTTTATCATTTCGCTTGATGATATTGTCTAGTCTTGCCGGTCCGCCGTTGTATGCCGCAACCACCAACAACCAGTCGCCCAATTGCTCATAGAGGATGGATAGAAACCTGGCGGCTGCATGGGTACTTTTGCTCAGGTCGGTCCTGTCATCTCTTCCTTTGGCAACCGTCAATCCAAGATCTCTTGCAGTTCCCGGCATCAGCTGCCAGGGTCCAACGGCACCTGCAGAGGAGAGGGCAGTTGTTTTCAAATCAGATTCAATGACTGCCAAATATTTAAGAGAGGTTGGAAGGTGGTAACGTTTCAAAATATTTTCAATCGACAGAAAATAAGGGGCACCCCATGTTTTCATTTTGGTCAGGCGCTCTTTGTGAATTGCCAGGTAGTCTTTTACAAAGCCGATCGCTCTGGGATTCAGTTCATCCCAGGCAATCTCATTTTTGATGGTTGTATCTACAGCATTGCGTTCCGCTGCGATAGAGGGAAACTGCAGCAGTAGAGTCAACAACAATATGATCAGCTTTTTATTTAACATGTTGCAATTGATTCATGGTCTGGTTGGAGAATTGAAGCAAAGTTGTTTCCTTCATTTTGTCTGAAAGGATCTGTACTCCAAAAGGCATGCCATTGGAATGTTTGAACAAAGGCAAACTGATGGCAGCGATGCCCGCTAAATTGGCATAAACCGTATACAAGTCGCCAAGAAACATTTCTATTGCATCATTGGTTTTTTCTCCAAATTTAAAGGCAGTTGATGGCGTCGTTGGCATCAACAGCAAGTCGTATGATTTGAAAATTTCTTTCGTTTGGTCTGAGATGAGTCTTCTTACCTGTTGCGCCTTGGCATAGTATGCGTCGTAGTATCCGGTGCTTAAAACAAAGGTGCCGAGCATGATTCTTCTTTTCACTTCTTTTCCGAAGCCGGTTGACCTTGATTTTTTATAAAGATCTTGGAGGTTGTTGACTGCAGCATCCGTCCTGTAACCGAATCGCACACCGTCATAACGAGAGAGGTTGGAAGATGCTTCAGCTGTGGTGAGAATATAGTAGGCTGGTACAATGAAATCTAGGTAATCAAAAGGTACTGCTTCAACGGTATGGCCTTTTGCACGCAGATCGGCAATCAATTGCTCAATCTTTGTTTTGATTTCATTGTCAAGTGATGGATGTTCAAGACATGCGGGGAAGTATGCAATTTTAAACGTTGCGTTTTGATTCAGTGATGCAACATAATCTGGTACAGGCAATGAACTGCATGTACTGTCATACTCATCTGCTCCGCCAATTGTTTCCAGCACCAGTGCTGCGTCTTCAACGCTTTGTGCAAAGATTCCAATTTGATCAAATGAGGAAGCATAGGCGAGCAAACCATACCGTGAGATTCTTCCATAGCTGGGTTTGAGTCCGATGATACCACAAAAGTCAGCCGGTTGTCTGACGGAACCGCCTGTATCTGAACCAAGACTTATCATGCATAAGTTGGCCTGAACTGCAACTGCAGAGCCTCCCGATGAGCCACCTGGAACGCGTGTTTCATCCAGTGCATTCAGGACCTTTCCGTGAACAGAGTGTTCATTGGAGGAGCCCATGGCGAATTCATCGCAGTTTAAATTTCCGATAATGATGGCATCTTCATCCAACAGTCTTTGTACTGCAGTGGCGTTGTAGATGGCGGTATAATTTTCCAAGATTTTTGATGCGGCACCCACATGGTGGTCTTTGTAGCACAATACATCTTTGATCCCAATTACTGCACCAAAGAGTTTACCCCAGCTGTCTGGTGTGCTTAATTTTTTATCAAGTGATTTTGCTCTTTCGAGTGCTTCATCTCCATACACTTCAATGAAAGCATTGAGGTGTTTTTTGTTGTCTATTTCTTTGAGGTAAGCAGATACAAGGTCTGTGCATGTAAGTTCTCCGCACGACAATTTGTTTCGGAGTTCCGATATTGAAGTATGAGTATACAATCTTGTTGGAGGAGATATTAATTCGCTTGCTGACCGTCTTTCTCTTTCATACCGTCCTCAATTTCCTTCTTCACATTTGACTTCGCATCGTTGAACTCTCTGATACCTTTTCCAAGTCCGCGCATGAATTCAGGTATTTTGCGACCACCGAAAAGAATCAGTACAGCCAGTATGATAAAAATCCACTCAGAACCTCCGGGCATTGCTATCAAAAAATCGCTATGGAACATCATAATCTTTTGTTTTTGATCAATAACAAATGTACTGTTTTTTTAAACTAATCTTTTCGAGGCATGGCATAAAAAATCCCGCCGTTGGGCGGGATTAACAGAATATTGTTTATTGGGATTATTTGACTCTTTTCTCTTTGATTCTTGCACTCTTGCCGCTTCTGCTTCTCAGGAAGTACAACTTCGCTCTGCGCACCTTTCCGGTTTTGTTGAGAACAATTGACTCGATGTTCGGTGATGATACAGGGAAAGTTCTTTCAACGCCCACACCGTCAGAAATCTTTCTTACAGTGAAGGTTGCAGTGCTGCCCTGGCCCTGACGCTTGATCACATCGCCCTTGAAGCTCTGGATCCTTTCTTTGTTTCCCTCAATGATCTTATAGTTAACTGTGATATTGTCACCTGCCTTAAAAGAAGGATGGTTTGCTTTTGGAGTCAACTGCTCATGTACAAACGCGATAGCTTGATTCATAACCAAAATTTTGGACGGCAAAGTTAAGGAAATAGGGTTTTATGGCAAAATCATGTTTATCTCGCTACGTTTACGGCTCTCTTTTCACGGATCACCGTTACCCTGATCTGCCCAGGATAGGTCATCTCTGTCTGTATCTTCTGTGCCATTTCAAAGCTGAGTTTTTCGCTTTCTCCGTCTGTGACCTTGTCAGCTTCCACGATAACGCGGAGTTCCCTGCCCGCCTGAATAGCGTATGCCTTTTCTACACCATTGTAGGTCATGGCCAGGTTTTCTAGGTCCTTGATGCGCTGGATGTACTGCTGCATGATCTCGCGGCGGGCACCCGGACGCGCACCGCTGATGGCGTCGCAGGCCTGGATGATGGGAGAAATCACGTATTGCATTTCTGTCTCATCGTGGTGGGCCGCAATGGCATTGACAACAGCTGGATTTTCACCGTATTTTTCTGCCAGTTTACCACCGAGCAAAGCATGGCTGAGTTCAGTTTCTTCATCAGGTACTTTGCCAATATCGTGTAGCAGTCCCGCTCTTTTGGCCAGTTTTGGATTCATCCCCAGCTCAGCTGCCATGATTCCACAGAGGTTGGCAACTTCGCGGCTGTGCATGAGTAGGTTTTGTCCGTAAGATGACCTGAACCTCATTTTTCCAACAATGCGCACAAGCTCTTTGTGGAGTCCGTGAATGCCAAGTTCGATGATGGTTCTCTCTCCAATTTCTACTACCTGCTCTTCCAGTTGTTTTCTTGTCTTTTCAACAACCTCTTCAATGCGCGCAGGATGGATTCTTCCATCACTTACCAGTCGCTGAAGTGAGAGACGTGCAATTTCTCTTCTAAGTGGATCGAAGGATGATAAAATAATGGCTTCAGGCGTATCATCAACAACCAAGTCCACCCCAGTCGCGGCTTCAATGGCACGGATGTTTCTTCCCTCTCTTCCAATGATTTGTCCTTTGATCTCATCGCTTTCCAATTGGAATACAGTTACAGTATTTTCAATGGTTTGTTCAGCTGCAGTTCTTTGGATGCTCTGAATCACGATTTTTCTGGCCTCTTTGTTGGCCTTCTGGCGTGCTTCTTCAATGATTTCCTGTTGCAAAGAAAGTGCCCTGGTTTGAGCTTCTTGTTTGAGGCTTTCAATCAATTGAGTCTTGGCATCTTCAGCACTCAATCCTGCAATTTTTTCCAGTTTGCGGATATGCTCCTCCTGGTGTTTTTCAAGCTCAGTTCTTTTTTGGTTGACGACCTCAATCTGTCTGTTCAAATGCTCCTTAATGGAATCATTCTCCTTGACCTGTTTGTCAAGTTGCTCTGATTTTTGGTTGATGGATTGTTCTTTTTGTTTGATCCTGTTCTCCGCATCATTGATTTTGCGGTTTTTTTCCAGCATCTCCTTGTCATGTTCAGCCTTCAGTTGAACAAACTTCTCCTTGGCTTCTAATAACCTTTCTTTTTTGAGATTTTCTGACTTTAAATTGGCATCTTCCAGTATTTGTGCCGCCTTTCTCTCTGCCTCTTCGATTTTTGCTTTTGAATTTTTACCAAAAATTCTACCCAAAAGGAGTCCTGCAATAATGGACACGATTCCCGTAATAATGGGTATAATGAGTTGCGATTCCATGAATAATTGTTTTTTGCTGTTTCATAATCAATCCCTTCGAAAAATATTTCATATGGGCAATAGCTTACGAAGTTAGCAAAAAAAGCCCTAAAATCCGCGTTAAAAATAGGGCTATCTCAATTGCAGTGCTTTGTCAAGTAGCAATTCAAGTGATTGAAAATCAATATTTACTGATTGGTTGTTCGGGGCAGAAGGAGTAGAATTCTGTTCCGAAACAAAAGAGAGAAGGACCATGGCAAGATAGTCCTGCATGTCCTTTCCCGCATATTGTGATTTGTAACTGGCAATCTGATCGTTCAGCTTTTTGGCCATTTTACGGACAGCCTCCTCTTCTGCTGCCTCAATCTTGATGCGATAGGTCCTGTCGCCAATGACTATATTTATGGGGATCAAATTTTGCATTTTATCAATATTTACTTAGGTTTATGCACATTTTGTTCACTATCCAAGGAAAGCCGACCACACTTTTAAAAACCGAACGACTGCTTGTCACATGTTTGCTAAAACCAAAACGCCGACTTTCATCGATAACCTCACCATTGAAGTGGATGACATTGTTCCGTCTCCGCTGCATGTAGTGTTGCTCAGTGAAGATGGTACAATCTGTTGTAAAACGCAAAAGTTAATTTCCACAGCAAGTACTTCTTTTTGTATCGAGGGACTCAGTGAACTTCCCTATGGTGTATACACATTGCAATGTATACAAGGCGATGAAATAGTGGAATGCAAGGCAGTGAAACGCGTTTAGTGCTGATCTCCCAACTGGGCAATACACTTGTCTATTTCCTTGATGTATTCGTTGATTTTTTTCTCCAACGCATTTCTGGATTCTTTGGATTCTTCTGACGCTGCGACTTTGAGCATGTTCAGTTGAAGGGTAATTTGATCATTCTTTTCTCTCAACAATTGTAGTTCTTCCGTGGAGTCATTCAAACTTTTTTTCAGGCGCTCATTTTCTTTCAACAATCCATTGTACCTCTCAATCAGCGTTGAAAGCTTGTCTTGTATCGTATTGATATGTTCTTGAGCAGTTGGCATTATTTTCTGATCTCTATCTGAAACTCTTTTTCCAGTTGTACTGTAATTTTCTTCATCATCTTTTCAACTTCCTCGTCCTTCATGGTCTTGGTTTCATCCATAAATGTAAAATTCATCGCCATGGATTGTTTGTCTTTTCCAAGTTTTTCACTTTTGAAAATATCGAACAACCTGAATCCTTTCAGTTGATGGATGGATAATGAAGATAATGCATTTTCAATTGCTCCATAGGTGAGCGCGTTGCTGGCAACGAATGACAAATCACGCTGAACGGATGGGAATTTTGAAATCTCTTTGTATTTGAGCAATTGTTTTTTGGACAATGCAAACCAGCTGTTCCAATGGATGTCGGCATACCATACCGGGACTTTGATATCAAATTTTCGCAAAATTTGTTCTGTTGGTTTTCCTGCCCTTACAATGACATTTTCTCCAGATCGACCTTCCAGCAGGACATCAAATTTTTCATGCGAGATGGATTGATACTGAAGATTTTTTATGCCTGATTGATTTTCAAGTGCACTTAAAATTCCTTTGATGAAATACAAGTCAGCTGCTGTCTCTTTGTTGTTCCAGGATGCTGACTGAATAACTCCTGTTGTGAATATTGCGAGGTGATCTTCTTCTGTATAAGATTGATTGATGTAAGAATAGGTCTTGCCAAATTCAAACAATTTCAAATCATCATTTCTGTGGTTGATGTTTTTTGAGATGGTCTCCAGTCCGGTTTCCAACATGGTCAATCGCAACACATCAAGTTCTGAACTCAAGTTGTTGAGCATCTTGACGGCAATGTTTAATTCGTCCTGTGGGTAATATTTGCTGTTGGTGATCGAGTTGTTCAGCATTTCATTGAATCCCATGCCATTCAACAATGAGGAAATTTTTTCACGCAATGCAAAATCATTCGAAGGATTGGAAGTTGCTGGTGTAATGGTGATGCTAGAAGGGATCTCGATGTTGTCAAATCCATCGATGCGCATGATTTCTTCAACCAGGTCGGCCGGAATATGTACATCCGTTTTATGGGTGGGCACTTTCACGGTAATGAAATCATCTGCAGATGACATGCATTCAAATCCCATGTCAATCAAAATTCGTTGGATGGTTGCCGGCGAATAAGATTTACCACTTAATTTTTTTACATACTCATATGTGAGTTTGATGACAGGTTGATCAACCGGTTCAGGGTACACATCAATAAAACCGCCACTGATTTTTCCGCCTGCAGTTTCCTTGATGAGTTCCGCAGCTTTTTTCAATACCTCAAGGGTCTGACCGATATCAACACTTTTTTCAAAATGCATGGCTGCATCTGTTCTGAGCTGATGCCCGAATGATGTTTTGCGAATGCTGACTGGATTGAACCATGCGCTTTCAAGGAATATATTTTTTGTTGCAGCAGAAACACCTGAGTCAATGCCTCCAAACACACCACCCATGCACATTGGGTTCTTTTCTCCATCACAAATCATCAGATCTGTCGCCAACAGTTTTCTCTCTTTCTCATCCAGGCTTTTAAACATGGTACCTGCGGGCAGGTTCATGACATGAATTGTTGCACCTTTTATTTTATCTGCATCAAATGCATGCAGTGGCTGCCCTGTATCATGCAGCATATAATTTGTGATGTCAACAATTCCATTGATTGGACGCTGACCAATGGCTTTTAATCTTTGCTGCATCCAATCAGGGGAGGATGAGATATTTACATCGGCAATGTATGCACCTGCATATCTTTTGCAATCTTCTGTGTTTTCAATTGTGACATTGACTGGACAGTTTTTGCTTTCGTCTGCTACTGCAGATTTCAAAGCAACGATGGGCTTCAAATTGGTTCCTTCGTGATGATTCAACCATGCACATATATCTCTTGCTACACCAAAATGACTCATCGCATCACTTCGGTTGGGTGTAAGTCCAATTGAAATGACATGATCCTCATAGGCATTGAACAAAGTAGATACCTTGATGCCTACAGCTGTTGAAGTAGGTAGTATTTTAATTCCATTGTGGTCTGTTCCCAAACCAATTTCATCTTCAGCACAAATCATTCCTGCGCTTTCCACGCCTCTTATTTTTGCAGCCTTCATGGTGAGTGGATCACCAGCAGTTGGATAGATGGTAACACCAACGGGCGCAACGATTACTTTTTGTCCTGCTGCCACATTTGGAGCACCACAAACGATTTGAAGCGGTTCGCCTGAACCTGTATCAACAGTTGTTACGGATAATCTGTCTGCATTCGGGTGCTTTTCCACTTTCAATACCTCCCCGGTAATCAATCCAGCCAAGTTTCCTTTGATTTCTTGGTATTCCTCGTAGCCTTCTACTTCTAGTCCAATAGCATTCAGGATCAAATTCAGCTTTTCATGTGGAATGGGTTGCTGAAAATAATCCATCAACCATTTATAAGAAATTGTCATGCAGCAAAGATAAGGCAAGGCCTGAATTGTTAATAGCTGCTTGTTTTATGTCAATAACCACATGATTTCTGTGAAAACAAATGTGCATACCCTGTTACCAAGAATTGTTTTTTTAAAATTCAGTCCCTTTAACCCCTGCGTCTTATATTCGCCATTGGGTGTCATTTTTAAAAATAGAGAAGCAGCGAATATGGATTCCACAAATTTGAACAGGGACAGAAGGAACAGACGAAAAACCACAGGCGATTTCAATGCGCTGGCATACGGCAAGGTACCTCCGCAGTCGAGGGAGTTGGAGGAGGCAGTTTTGGGAGCCATCATGCTCGAAAGAGCTGCTTTTGATATTGTCATCAACATACTCAAGCCTGAATGTTTTTATGTGGAGGCGCATCAAACCATCTTCAGGGCAATTGTTCGATTGAATGCCGAGAGCAAACCAATTGATTTGCTCACAGTAGTAGAAGAGTTGAAAGCCATGGAGTCGCTGGAGCAGGTAGGCGGACCATATTATATTTCAAAACTTACCAATGCAGTGGTGTCTGCTGCAAACATCGAAGCACATGCCAGAATTGTGCAGGAAAAATTCATCCAACGCGAACTCATCAGAATCAGCAGTGAAATCATCACCGATGCATACGATGATTCAACCGATGTATTTGACTTGTTGGACAGTGCAGAGCAAAAGCTTTTTGAAATTGCAAATGATCAGCTGAAAAAAGAATTTGATACGCTGGGAAGAAGTGTGATGGATACACTGAACCGCATTGATGAAATGCGTGCAAGAAATGAGGACATCACAGGGGTGCCATCCGGATTTCCGACGCTTGATAAAACAACGTACGGTTGGCAGAAGTCTGACTTGATTATTCTTGCAGCAAGACCTTCTGTGGGTAAAACAGCATTCGCATTGAATTTGGCCCGCAATGCTGCCATGCATCCAACCAAGCCAACAGCAGTTGCTGTATTCAGTTTGGAGATGAGTACCAGTCAGTTGGTGCAAAGAATTCTTTCTGCAGAAAGTGAAATATGGCTTGAGAAAATTTCACGCGGTAGAATGGAAGACCATGAAATGCAACAGTTGTATAAAAAAGGAATTGAACCTCTGACCAATTCCAAAATTTTTATCGATGATTCTGCTGCGTTGAACATATTTGAACTGCGCGCCAAATGCCGCAGACTAAAAAGTTTACACGATGTTGGATTGATCATCATCGATTACCTCCAGTTGATGAGTGGTTCCAGTGAGAACAGAAATTCCAACAGGGAACAGGAGATCAGTACCATCTCCCGAAATCTAAAGCAACTGGCAAAAGAATTGCAGGTGCCAATCATTGCACTGAGTCAGCTGAGCAGGGAAGTAGAAAAAAGAAAAGAAAACAACAAGATCCCTCAACTTTCTGATTTGCGTGAATCGGGTGCGATTGAACAGGATGCGGACATGGTTATGTTCTTGTACCGTCCTGATTATTATGACATCACCACCAATGACATGGGAGAAGATACCAAGGGAGATGTTTATGTTAAAATAGCCAAGCACAGAAATGGTTCTTTGGAAACAATCAAGCTCAAGGCAAAACTATACATCCAGAAATTTGAAGAGCAGGAAAGCATTGAGCCATTTGGAAAAGGGTTCCCTCAGGGTGGCAGCTGGCGGCCTGTATCAGATGATGAGGGTGCCAAACTTTTTATTCAAAAGGGCAGCAGGATGAATGGTGATGCCGATGCCGATCCAACGGATACGCCGTTCTAATTTTCTGATTTTATCTCATGAGAATCGAGTCCCCACTCTTTTATCAATCCAATCTCTCTGCTGATCAATCAGTTCTTTCATTGGAAGAAGATACACGTAAACACGTTGTAACCGTTTTGAGAATGAAAGAAGGGGATATGTTGATGCTGACAAATGGAAAAGGACTTTCTGCGCATGCGACCATACAACGTATGGAGAAAAAGCAAACCTATGTAACAGTTGACAGTTTTCAGGAATATGAAAGAAAAGGAATGCACATTTCACTTGGCATTTCACTGCTAAAGAACAATACGCGTTTTGAATGGATGTTGGAAAAAGTGACTGAGTTGGGAGTATATGAAATATTTCCACTTGTATTGGATCGAACCGAACGCCAGCATTTTCGAAAAGAACGATTTGAACAAATCATCCGCAGTGCTTGTCTGCAATCAGAACAATTTTTGTTTCCTGCTTTGCATGATCCACATGGTTTACATGAATTATTCAACCGTAAAGATCTCCCCGATGTTCGGATGATTGCACATTGTTATGAAAATGAAAAATTTCCTGCAGTAAAAACTACTGATCACAGTTTGTTGCTGATTGGTCCGGAAGGTGATTTTACATCAGATGAACTGCAGTTCGCTTTGACAAATGGATGCAAGCCACTTTCTCTTGGAGAGACCAGGTTGCGCACAGAAACAGCTGCCATTGCAGGTGTTGTTTTGTTAAGGGGCTAGTAATTTCTTGACGATACCCGGACCTTCATAAATGAAGCCAGTCCACACTTGCACGAGGGATGCACCTAATTGAATTTTATTCTGGTAATCTTTTTTTGAAAAAACACCACCGCTTGCAATGATAGGAACTTTGCCCTCTGTAAGGCCAATGAGTTCTTCTAGCACTTCATCTGATTTGTTTTTCAAAGGCGCTCCACTGAGTCCGCCTGCACCAATCTGATTGGATTTGTTTTTGCTTGCATTGCTCAGGTTTTCTTTGTCAATTGTTGTATTGCTCGATACCAGTCCGTCGAGTTTTACTTCTTTGCAGATGGCAGCAATGTCTTGCAGCTGTTCTTTGGTTAAATCAGGTGCAATTTTCAGCAACAGCGGTTTTGGATTTTTTCTCGATTGATTGTTATCCTGCAATTTTTGTAAGATCTGCAGCAACGCATCTTTCTCTTGCAATGCTCTTAATCCGGGTGTATTGGGTGAACTGACATTCACAACAAAATAATCCACCACATCAAACAATTCATCGAAGCAGATCAAATAATCTTTCCACGCTTCTTCGTTGGGAGTCGTTTTATTTTTTCCAATATTGCCTCCAATGATCATCTTCCCTCCTCCCTTCTCCCTCTTCCCTCGCAACTCTTTGTACAATCTCAATCGCTCTCTGATTACTTCAACCCCATCATTGTTGAACCCCATTCGGTTGATCAATGCCTTGTCTTGCGGAAGTCTGAATAGCCTGGGTTTTTCATTGCCCGCTTGGGGTTTTGGCGTAACTGTCCCAACTTCCACAAATCCGAATCCCAATGCTTCCAATTCTTTGAGGTATGCAGCATTTTTATCGAATCCCGCACCCAGTCCCACACTGTTTCTAAATTGGAGTCCAAACAGCTTTTTTTCCAAATGATCACCCTTTGGGGCGTACCAATTTTTCAGGAAATACCTCGGTATGGGGAATTTGCAAATGCATTTGAGCAGGTTCATGGAGAAGTAATGCGCTCTTTCGGCATCGAGTAAAAAAAGAACATTTCTGATTACCTGATACATGTTGGCAAATGTAAACTTTGTATTTCGTAAATTCGGGATCATCCTAAAATCAGCACACATGCAAGAAGCATATATCGTTGCAGGCTATCGTACCGCTGTAACAAAATCAAAGCGAGGTGGATTCAGATTCACACGTCCTGATGATCTTGCCATTGAGGTAATCAAGGGACTCATGCAATCCGTTCCGCAAGTGGAAGCAGCATTGATCGACGATGTGATAGTTGGAAATGCTGTACCCGAGGCAGAACAAGGATTACAGGTGGGTAGGATCATAGCTGCAAGAGCATTGGGACATCATGCACCTGGCATCACCATCAACCGGTATTGTGCATCTGGACTTGAAAGCATTGCCATGGCGACTGCTAAAATCAGATCAGGAATGGCTGAATGTATCATTGCAGGTGGTGTAGAGAGCATGAGTTTTGTACCCGCTTCCGGATGGAAAACGGTTCCATCATATGATATTGTTTCACATGAGCCTGATTTTTATTTGAACATGGGATTGACAGCCGAGGCCGTTGCAAAAGAATACAAGGTTTCAAGAGAAGAACAAGATGCATTTGCACTTTCTTCCCATCAAAAAGCCTTGCAGGCTATTCAACAGGGGCATTTTAAAAATGGAATTCTTCCTATCACAGTGGAGGAAGTTTATTTGGATCAAAAAGGAAAGAAACAAAAAAGAAGTTTTGTGGTTGATACCGATGAAGGTGTGCGTGCAGATACGAGTTTGGATGGACTCGGCAAACTCAAGCCAGCATTTTCGGTCAATGGAACAGTCACTGCAGGCAATGCATCACAAACAAGTGATGGTGCCGCTTTTGTATTGGTGGTGAGTGAAAAAATGCTCAAGCAGTTTGACTTAAAACCCATTGGAAGATTGATTCATTGTGATGTTGCAGGGGTTCACCCGCGCATCATGGGAGTGGGACCTATAGAAGCCATTCCAAAAGCATTGAAAAGAGCAAATATGTCGATCGATCAAATTGATCAGATTGAATTGAATGAAGCATTTGCTTCTCAGTCAATTGCCATCATAAAAACCTTGGGACTGGATATTGCCAAAGTCAATATCAATGGAGGTGCCATTGCATTGGGTCATCCACTTGGTTGCACAGGAGCAAAATTGACTGTCCAGTTGTTAGGCGATCTGAAGAGAACGAACAAGCAATATGGGATGGTTTCAGCCTGTGTAGGAGGTGGACAAGGCATTGCGGGCATTTTTGAGCGATTCTAATTTTTGCAATACTGTTGCAAATTTTAAATTTTCTTCCTTAGCTTTGTTCCTCATCTGCAGAAATGAGGTTCACTTTTATCTTGTCGTTTATTCTATTGCATCAGCTGCATGCGTTTGCGCAATGCACTTACTCCATCAGTGGAGTAATCAGGGATGAAGACCAACAAATACTGCTTGAGAAAGCTACTGTAAGCATTGTCGAGTTGAATAAATCTGTCATGACAAGTGCCTCAGGTCGATACAATTTTAATGGATTGTGTCAGGGCGATTATACCATTAAAGTTACACATGCTGACTGTCAGACCATTGAGATGCATATTCATTTGAAGGATGATATGCAGCAGGACTTTGTTCTCTCACATACTGAAAATCGTTTGAAGGAAGTAGTAGTGGTTGGAACATCTGTGGTTCGTCCGGAAGGAATGACAGGCGAGTTGAAAGGAAGACAATTGCTCTCCACACGTGGAGCCAGTTTGGGAGAATCGCTGCAAAAAATTGCTGGGGTAACGGTTCTGCAAACAGGTAATAATATTTACAAGCCCGTCATTCAAGGTTTACACAGCAGCAGGGTGCTGATCTTGAACAACGGAATAAGACAAGAGGGACAACAATGGGGAAGTGAGCATGCTCCAGAAATTGATCCCTATGTTGCAAATCGATTGACTGTCATCAAAGGCGCAGCATCTGTTCGATATGGCGGCGACGCCATCGGTGGTGTTGTGTTGGTGGAACCCAGATTATTACAATACAGAAAGGACTTGAGTGGTGAGGTCAATGTTGCTGCTTTCTCCAACAACAGACAAGGGGTGATCAGTGCACTGATTGAAAGTGCATTTGACAAGAAAGAAAAAACTGCCTGGCGTTTGCAAGGCACATTCAAGAGAGGCGGAAATGCAAGAACGCCATCCTATTGGTTGAAGAACTCTGCATTGGAAGAAGCCAACATGTCTGCTTCCTTTGGATGGAGGGACAAGACAAAAGGCCTGGAGGTTTTTTATAGTTTGTTCCATACCCGAATCGGCATTTTCAGTGGCTCGCATATAGGGAACCTGACGGATTTGCAAAATGTGATTGCTTTGCAGGAACCACCTGTGTATATCAAGAATGCTGATTTTTCTTACGAGATCGATCGTCCTTTTCAGGCTGTTCAACACCAGCTATTGAAAATAAAAACATACAAAGAATACGACGACAAGTACCGCATCAATCTCATCTTATCAAGCCAATACAATCAAAGAAGGGAATTTGACAACATTCGTTCTGAATCTGTTTTGCCACAGTTGGAATTGAATCTGCTTACCAATATGGCTGATTTTATTTTGGAACATTTTAAACATCCTCTCTTCAAAGGTTCAATGGGTGTAAATATCATGCACCAGGCCAATTCAATTAATTACAGGTATTTTGTTCCCAACTATCAGTCTTTTGATGTTGGAGTGTGGGCTGCTGAAAAATATCAAAAAAACAAATGGCAGCTTGAAGCAGGTCTTCGTTATGATATCAGGAACCGTTTTGGTATTTCTGACAACGACAAGGAACCCTTTGATCTGCTGACTGGAAATGCATTATTACCTGGAGCTCCCTACGGCACCACTTTGTTTCAGGGAATTTCCGGGACGGGCCTCGTTGCCTATAAATTAGATGATGCAGTAAGAATCTCTTTCACCCTTTCTTCTGCTTGGAGGGCCCCTCAAATCAATGAATTGTTCAGCAACGGATTGCATCATGGTGCTGCAAGAATTGAAAAAGGATTCATGGGCTTGAAAGCAGAACGTGCATACAGTGCAATGGGGACATTGATTGTAAAAAAAGAGAAATGGGAAATCGATTGGGGTGTCTATAATAAATGGATCAATGATTTTATTTATCTCCAACCCGGATTTCCTCCCTTGCTGACAATACGTGGTGCATTTCCTGTATTTGATTATACGCAGACCAATGCCAATCTGTCTGGAACTGATTGGAGTATGATTTATAGAATCAACAATCATCTAACTGCTGGGGCAAAGCTATCCTTGCTGAGAGCATTTGATCTTAAAGCGAAAACATGGCTTATTCAAATGCCTTCCGATCGCTATGAATCAGATTTGGAGTACAGCTTTGCAGATGGCAAGAGAACCAAACAGCCTTATGTCAAAATAATTTTTCAACATGTAACAAGACAACAACGCGTTCCTCCAACAGGCAATATTGAGGTGAAGGATGTTTTGGGGAATGTTACCATGAAGTCCGACTACATTGATCCCCCTGCAGCATACAGCTTGGTAAATTTCGAGGCGGGCACCGGACTTGAAAGCAAGACGCATAAAATAGATATTGTATTCAATGTATTTAATGCTCTCAATGTGTCCTACAGAGATTACATGAATGCTTTTCGCTATTTCAGTTTAGATCGTGGTAGAAATATTTCACTCAAGATTAAATATTCACTATAAAGTAAAAATCAAATCACATGAAAACTTCCAATTTGTTCACTTTTTTGTTATTGGCTATTGTAGGATTGACAAGCTGTAAAAAAGAAAAGGTTGATCCCAATGAAGGAGAATTGATCACAACTGTAAGGGTAAAGCTAACCGAGAAAGTTCTTGGCGGAACGGGACCTTTGACAGTTTTTGAATTCAAAGACCTGGATGGCGAAGGCGGTGCTGCACCTTCCAAGTTTGATGAGATCACCGTTCAAAAAGGTAAGATTTACGACTGCGTCTTAGAAATTTTAAATGAGAGTGTAAGTCCTGCGGACAATATTACAGCTGAAATTGTTGCAGAAGCCAATGATCATCAGCTCTACTACTCGGCTACCAATGGACTGGTGAGTTTCAGCAATTTCAATGCAGACGGAAAAGGATTTCCACTTGGAACAACCTCTCTTTGGACTGTTTCCTCCAACACCGGTAGTGGTATACTGAACATCACTTTGAAGCACAAGCCTGGTGCCAAGACTGCCAACGACAACATCAGTGTTGGTGAGACGGATATTGCATTGGATTTCAAGGTGAAGGTTCTTTGATCGGGAGCCGGTAACTTTGACACATGGAATTATCTATCAATACCCCTGCATTGTTGTTTCCTGCGATCAGCTTGTTGCTGTTGGCATATACCAATAGATTTCTGGCCATTGCCAATTTAGTGCGCAAGTTGTTTGATGAATACAATAAAGTAAATGACAAGGAGAATCTTGCTGCACAAATTAAAAGTCTCCGGAATCGTTTGAATTATATCAGGTACATGCAGGGGTTTGGTGTTTTCAGTTTTCTGTTGTGCGTAAGTTCCATGTATTTTGTATACAATATGTGGCAGTCAATGGCCAAGGCAACCTTTGCCATCAGTTTGATTTCATTGATGATCTCACTCATATTTTCTTTGGTAGAAATACTGAAAAGCACTTCAGCTTTGGAGCTTTTGTTGAGTGAAGTAGAGGGGTTGACAGATCAATCATTGCTTGATAAAATGTTGCATCGCAAGGAAGAATCAAAAGACTGATCAGATTCTCTTTCTTTCTCCAATTTGCTGTCTCCACATGGCGTAGTAGAGTCCCTTGAGTGCAATCAAATCGTCGTGGGATCCCGTTTCTACAATTTCGCCTTTCTCCAATACATAAATTCTGTCTGCATGCATGATGGTTGAAAGTCTGTGTGCAATCAACAAAGTGATTTGCTCTTTTCTTGCTGAGATCGAACGGATGGTTTCTGTAATTTCTTCCTCTGTGATAGAGTCCAGTGCTGATGTTGCTTCATCAAAGAGCAAAAGACGTGGATTTCTGAGCAAAGCCCTCGCAATTGAAATGCGTTGTTTTTCACCACCTGATAATTTCAATCCCCCCTCACCAATCACGCTGTCCATTCCCTTGTCAGCTCTTTTTAACAAGGAGTGACAGGAAGCTTTGTCCAATGCCTCTTGAAGATCCTGCTCCGATGCAGACGGGTTTACAAAAAGTAAATTTTCTTTGATGGTTCCAGAGAACAATTGGGTGTCTTGTGTAACAAATCCTATTTGTTTTCTGAGGTCCTCAAAGTTGATTTCATTTTCATCCAAGCCGTTGTATAAAATTTTTCCTTCTTGCGGACGGTAGAGTCCAACGAGCAATTTCATCAAGGTTGTTTTGCCAGAACCAGATGGACCAACAAACGCAACGGTTTCGCCCCTGTTGACACTGAATGAAATATTATCTATGGCTTTTTGTTTCGCTGTGATATGCTGAAAACCAACTTGATTGAATTGCAGTGTTTCAATGCTGCCCAGATGGATGGGAACTTCCGGAACTTTCTCTGGTTCTTTTTCCATCAGTTTATGGTAATTGCCAATGGATGCTTCTGCTTCTCTGTAAGACAATATGATGTTTCCAATTTCTTGAAGTGGACCAAAAATGAAAAAGGAGAAGAATTGCATGGTGACCATTTCGTGAGGCTGCATCGAATCTTTGAAAATCAGATACATCAACAAAAACAAAATAACCTGTCTCAGTGTATTTACCAGTGTTCCCTGCAAGAAACTGATGCTTCTGATTCTTTTCACTTTTGTTAATTCTAGTCCCAGTATTTTATAGGTATCCGCATTCAAGCGTTTTACCTCTTGCTGTGTGAGTCCAAGACTTTTTACCAATTCGATGTTTCTCAAACTTTCCGTAGTTGTTCCAGCAAGTGAAGTGGTACTGCTGACGATATTTTTTTGGATTTGTTTTACTTTCTTGCTCAGCAAATTGGTGCCAATACTCAAGAGGGTAATTCCAACTATGTAAGCAATAGGGACAGACCAATGGATATATATAGATGCATATACGAATACAAAAGTGATACCTACCAGTATGGCAAACATTGCATTCAGAAAATAGTTGATGAATTTTTCAGTATCGGTTCTTACTTTGGTGAGTACGCTTAAAGTTTCACCACTGCGCTGGTCTTCAAATTCCTGGTAAGGAAGTTTCATGGCATGTTGAAGTCCGTCGGTGAAAATTCTCGCACCAAATTTTTGAATGACAACATTTGCAAAATAGTCCTGGAAATTCTTGGCGATTCTGCTTACCATGGCAGTTCCCATCGACATCAGCAAGAGGGAGAGGGTAGTGGAAAAGAACAAGTCCCAAGTCATGGGATGACCATCTTCCTGATTGGTATTGATTTCTTGGGAAAGTTTGATGATCCTTCCAAAAATGATTGGATCAATCAGGGAGAATACGGTGTTGATCGTAGCCAATAACAAAGTGAGTGCAATCAGCCATTTGTATGGTTTGAGGTAAGTTGCCAGTAATTTCATACTGCAAAATTACACCAATTTTACCCACTGATGTTTAAACGTTGAACTTCAGCTTTTTCTGAAAGTCCATTTGATCATTTCTTTCCAGGTAACTTTTTTCCCGTAAAGCAAAATGCCTGTTCTGTAAATCTTTCCTGCAAACCAGGTGGTGAATACAAAGCCTCCTATCAAGCTCAACATGGATGCTGCCAGTTGCCAGTAGGGAACCGTGTTCGGCACGCCAAATGGTATTCTACCCATCATGATGATGGGCGATGTGAAAGGAATGATGCTCATCCATACAGATAAATTGCTGCTTGGATTGGCCAGCACACCGTTGAGTACAACAAATGAAAAAATAATGGGCATGGTGATGGGAAGCATCAGCTGTTGTGCTTCCTGCGGATCTTCATTGATTACGCTTCCAACTGCTGCAAAGAGGGATGCATAAAAAAGATATCCTCCCAAAAAATAAAACAGAAAGAATCCGATGATCAGGAACCAATTGACTCCTTCCGTAAGGGTTGCTTTTGCTTCCATGATTTTGGATGCCATATCAGTATTTGCCATTGAAGCTCCTGGCACTTGTGATTGTTGCATTTGTTGTGCCTGTTGAATGGTTTCTGTTGGTATAAACATGGAGAGCGAGGTTGACAATGCAACAATAAGTGCTATCCACAGGAGTAATTGTGTAAGTCC
>JBEAYH010000052.1:0-9316 GCA_041159435.1 Bacteroidota bacterium
CCCATAGATCCGCCACCACCGCCACCTCTTCCACCACCACCGCCATTG
Source organism: Bacteroidota bacterium (assembly GCA_041159435.1). Classification (GTDB taxonomy): domain Bacteria; phylum Bacteroidota; class Bacteroidia; order Chitinophagales; family Chitinophagaceae; genus Pollutibacter. Next base: position 49 of record JBEAYH010000052.1, read on the forward strand.
TTTTGCGGAAGAATAGATTTGCTACGATAATCGCCTGTCAGTTGAAGCGTGAAGCTTGAAGGCAATTTGATATTCATATTTATTTTTCCAAAGAAACTCCACAATGCATTGTTGAGATCTACTTGAAGGTTGGAGCTGTTGATGCTTGAATTGAATACATTGAGATTGGTTGTTGTTTCAAGCCATTTGGTGATGGGATTTCTAGATGTTACTTCAAGTCCGTATGCCCTGCTGCTGTTTGCATTGATATATGTATTGATCAATACATCTTTATTGGATACAGTGCTGGGTTCTTTGATTTGGAATCTGGTGATCAAGTTATCTGTTTGTTTAAAATAACCAGAGAAAAACAGTCCATGATTTCCTTTCATGGAGATCTGATAATTCAACTCCATTGAATTGGTGAATTCTGGAACCAGGTCAGGATTTCCTCTGTTGATGTTCAAGGAATCTGTGTAGTCCAGGAATGGAAGTATCTGAAAGAAGTTGGGACGATTGATTTTTCTGGCATAACTGAATTGCAGGTCCTGTGATGTTGATATCTGATGTGTGAAATTCAAGCTTGGGAACAAACTGAATGGGTAGCTATTAGAAAAACCATTCCCATTGGTGAGCAACGTTCCTGCGTATTTGGAATTTTCAATCCTCAATCCAACTTGGTAATTTGTTTTCTTGCCCATCACATTTGAATAAGTAGTATACGCTGCCAAAACACGGTCATTGAATTTGTAATTGGCATTCAGGGAGAAAATCGGTAATCCATTGATGTAATTCAAGTTTTCACTTTGAAAATCTCTCAACGCAACCCTTGCGCCCATTTCGATTTTTGATTGAGCACCGAGCGGATTAGAGAAGTCAACCTGTGCGGTGTAAAAAGTATTAGAACCTTTTCCTTCCTGCGCCTGGTTAATGGGTTTCCCTTTTGCAATCCTGTTCACATCATAATATTGTGTGTTGAATCCGCCGCCATTGTTGTTGTTGCTATTGTTTAGATTCAAATCTGCTGTCAATTCTTTCCCAGGCTTTGAAAATAAATGCTTGAAACCAACTGTTGCGCCATAGTTTTTGAATCTTCCTTCAAAATCAGTAACCCGTTCAGAAAAAATAGATTTTGCTCCTGAGGCAAACAGGGTGTCCGTTTGGATGGAAAGCAGGTCGGTATTGCCGAATCTGCCCTGCACAAAATTTCCTGCAAGCGTGATGGTATTTCTGTTGTCGATAAAGTAATCTAAACCAGCACGGTTGAAATTAAAGAAACCATTGCTGATTGGATTGTTGTTTTGAGTATAGCGAATGGTGGGTGAATAGAAAAATTCATCTCTTACAGATTCACCTGTGCCAATCGATTTTCTTTTGTTGTACATGGAGCTGACAAAAAAGTTTACTTTGTCTTGCTTTACATTGAGGTCGCCACCAAAGTTTGGCATGGCACGCGTATCAATTCCTGTTCTGAGATTGCCGTTGTATCCGGCTTTTCTGTTTTTCTTCAGAACGATGTTGATGATTCCTGCAGTGCCTCCGGATGCATCGTATTTGGCAGAAGGATTGGTGATTAATTCTACACTTTGGATGGCGTCAGATGGAATTTGATCCAATGATAGGTTGGTAGGTCTGCCATCAACAAAAATTGTCGGTGAGGCGTTTCTCAGTGATACATTCCCATCAATATCCACATCAACACCAGGTATATTCTTCATTAATTCGGTAGCAGTTTGACCGGTAGATACCAGGTTTCTTTCAACATTGAATATTTTTCTGTCAACACCCATTTGCATAAATGGTTTTGTTGCCACAATCTTGATTTCTTCCAATTGTTTGGCATCCTGTTCCAACTTGATGTTTCCCAGATCCACATCAAAGTAAGGTGGCTGAAATTTTACTGATTTTTCCAGGCTGATATAACCAATGGCTGTGATTTTCAGTTTCATTTCGCCACTTGTTGGCAGGTTCTCGAGACTGAAATCACCATTTGCTTTGGTCAATTGTCCTGAAACAATGGTTTCTGTTTTTTCTTTTGTTTGGGGATTGACTTTTATTTGTGTCAACTGAACGGAGGATGCATCGATTCCTTTGTTTGTTTTTCCATCAACAATTCTGCCATAGAAACGGCCATTTGCTGAAAATCCGCCTCCTCTGACTCCTGCTGGAGGCTGAGCAAAGCTGTATGAAAGGGAGCATATGAATAAGAATCCTACTATCTTGATCATGCGTGTCATTTGTAGTGTTTTAGATGTCATGGCGGCTCGAATCCTTCGAAAAGAGGGAGGAATAAATGTTAAAACAAATCCAATAACAGCTTTAAGCAGTAATTGTTGTGATAAGAATTTGAAGCAGTCCGATTATAAATCCAAGGACTCCGCCAATAATTTCAACGAATCTGAATTCTTTTGACATGATCTGGTTCAAAATCTGCTCCAGTTTGTCACTTGAGAAGCCTGCCACTTTCTCAGATACTATTTTTTCCAAATCGAGTTGTGACTCAAGGTGCCTGATGTGTTTATTGATGACTGCAGGGAAAATGACTTTCAATTCTTGCATGAAAATATCTTTTAATTGCTGAATGGTACTTTCCCCGATAAACATTGAAATAATAGGGAAGGCTTCATTCAATTTCACGCGAAGAAATTCGTCGACCTTTTCTTCTACAAAGGGCATTAGTTTTTCAATATTTTGAGGAGAGGTAATTTTTTCTTCTATTTCGCGAAATGAAAGCAGCTCAGTACTGACCAATTTCCCCAATTTCTCAGCAAATTGTTGTTGGCGTTTTGGGAAAATGCCGTGAAAGGTAATTCCCAACATCTTTTTAGGCTCTCTGGGATGAAAAAGCATTTTGATTGCAATCCAATTCGTAAACCATCCAATGAATGCTGAAATCAGGGGGATCAGAATGAGCCAGTAGTTCATGCTGTACTAAATTTCTACAAAGGTAATTTTTTGAAATCCATTCAAAATGTATTTTGGCAAAGAAAACAATTATCATAATTTTGCACTCTTCACAATACGGAGGATGTAGCTCAGCTGGTTAGAGCGTCTGATTGTGGTTCAGAAGGTCGTGGGTTCGAGCCCCATCTTCCTCCCTCCTTATTCTTAACATTTCTTTCATTCATCATTCCCCTTTACACTTTTTCAGGCCTTTTAAATGTTTTACATTTGAAGATGCCTAATCAATTCATTAAAAATATGTTCAGCAAAAGATCGTTTCCCCTCGTGATTGTTTTTGTTTTGGCCGGATTTCTCATAGCATTTGGGTCTACCAGGTTGATCAATCCGCCTGATAAATATCAGGTTATTTTTACCCAGGTAGCAGAAATGTTGGAAGCGGCGCATTACAGTCCCAAGAAAATCGACGACGAATTTTCCAAGAACATTTTTAAAAAATACATTGAGGCACTTGATCCAAGCAAGGATATTTTTTTGGCAACCGATATCCGGGACCTAAAAAAATTTGAAACCACGATTGACAATGAATTACATGGTGCACCTGTACAGTTTTTCTATTCGATAGAACAGATTTATCTCAAGCGCATCAATGAAGTCAATGCATTCTATCCATCCCTTTTGCAAACTCCATTTGCTTTCAACCAGGATGAAACCATCGTGCTTGATCCCGAAAAATTAGATTTCCCCAAGTCGGAGGCACTGCGCAAAGAGACATGGAAGAAGAGATTGAAGTTCATGGTGCTTGAACGATACTCAGATCTTTTGGATGCAAGAGACCAATTGAAAAAAGGTGATACCTCATACAAATCAGATGCAGTGCTGGAAAAGGAGGCACGTGAAAAAGTGCGTCTCTTGATTTCCAGGAATTTTGACAGAATGATTACCAAAACAAAAGAGAACGAGCGTTTTGATTTATTGGTGAACACCGTGACTGAATACATGGATCCGCATACCACGTTTTTTCCTCCATTGGAAAAAAGATCTTTTGATGAGCAAATGAGCGGGAGATTTTTTGGAATCGGAGCTTCTCTTAGAAATGATGAAAATGGATCAATCAAAATTGCAACACTTGTAGCTGGACTCCCCGCATGGAAGTCCCAGCAAATTGCAGTAGGTGATCAAGTATTGAAAGTTGCACAGGGAACTGAACCCCCTGTAGATCTTGCAGGGTATGAAAGTGCTGATGCGGTTAAATTGATACGTGGAAAAAAAGGAACTGAAGTTCGTCTCACTATTAAAAAAGCGGATGGTACAATCAAAATCGTTTCGATGATTCGTGAAGAAGTTGAATTGGACGAAACATATGCCAAGAGTGCAGTGATCCAGGAAGGAGGTAAAAAAATTGGATATATTTTCCTTCCAGAATTTTATGCTGATTGGGAAAGACCCAATGGTGCAAGGTGTTCACAGGATGTTGCCAAAGAAATTATCAAGTTGAAGGAACAGCAGATAGATGGATTGATCATGGACTTGCGAAACAACGGGGGCGGGTCACTCTACGATGTGGTTCAGATGGTTGGTTTTTTTATTCCAGAGGGTCCAATTGTACAGGTTAAAGACCGTGAAGGCAATCCATCCATTCTTAGAGACCGTGACAAATCAGTTTTATATGATGGTCCACTTGCAGTAATGGTAAATGAATTTTCTGCATCTGCTTCTGAAATTTTTGCAGCCGCCATTCAGGATTATGGAAGGGGTATTGTCATAGGAAGCAGTTCAACGTATGGCAAAGGGACAGTTCAGCGAAACATTGGACTCGATCAAGGCAATGGAATTTTTAGCAAGGATGTAGGCGAAGTGGGTACTTTGAAGTTGACATTGCAGAAGTTTTACAGAATCAACGGCGGTTCTACACAATTGAAAGGAGTAACTCCCCATATCATTTTACCTGATCAGTATGAAAATTTAAAGTACAGGGAAAAAGACAATCCAGATGCCTTGCCCTGGGATGAAATTCAAAAAGCAGCTTATCCAATGGTTGGCCCGACATATGAGCCAAATAATGTGCGTCAAAAAAGCATGGAAAGGGTAGCGGCTAATCCAATTTTCAATGCTATCAAAGAATCTTCTGCATTGACAGAAAAAATGAATCAGCGTATTTATTCTTTGCAATTGATTAAATACAGAGATGAGCAAAAGAAAATCAGGGATGCATACAAGAAAATCGATGATGCAGCGAAGGTGATCAATAAGCTACAGGTAAATATTTTGCCATCCGACAGTACAAGGTTGTCTCCAGATCAGGATAAATTTGAAAGAAGAAAACAGTGGATAACCAACATTTCAAAAGATGTTTACATCAATGAAACTACACAGGTTGTTTCTGATATGATTGGACAAGGTGTGCTTGTACGCAAGTCAGCCTGATCAATTCTTTTTCTTTTTGACCTGCATGGGTGGCGGATTGGGAATTTTTCTCTCACCTTTCATGGTTGATGCCAATTTAAAGGCTTCGTATGTATTGGCAATTGCTCCACTGATGCTTAATTCAGAGAGTGTTGTCTTTTCATCGGCTCCTGGTTTTGAGAATGGAGTATCAGTTTTTTTAGAAGATTTCTCAAAAATTTCAATCAGTTGTCTCGGTGAAAGGTCAGGATAGTAGGAGAGCAAGAGTGCAGCAATTCCTGAAACAACTGGAGCAGCCATACTGGTACCATCTTTTTCTCCATAGGTATTTCCTCCAGGAATGGTGGAATATATTTTTACGCCGGGAGCAAAAACGTTCACCTCTCTTTTGCCATAGTTACTGAAAGAAGCGGCTATTTCATCGGTAATAGCACCACTTGCGCCTACGGTGATCCAATTGGCAAATACTTTGGATGTGTCATTGTTGAAATTTCTGGATGGAAAATTATCTTCCACATCAATGTTTTTTGCATCATTTCCTGCTGCATGGACCAGCAGAACTCCCTTGGATTCGGCATATTTTACAGCATCATCCACCCATTTCTTCTGGGGTGAGAAACTTTTTCCGAAACTCATGTTGATGACAAGTGCACCATTGTCTACAGCATAGCGAATGGCATTTGCAATGTCTTTGTCATGTTCATCTCCATCAGGAACAGCCCTGATGGGCATGATTTGTACATGATTGGCAATTCCATCCATTCCTTTGTCATTTCCCCTTACTGCTCCAATGATACCGGCAACATGCGTACCATGTGATGCATCGGTACCCATTACGTCATTGTTTCCGTAGAATCTGTCGTTTGGATCATTGTAATTGTCTTTTACAATATCATTGCGGTATTGAGGGGGTTCTTTTTCCAGTGCTTCCACTTTTGATTTTTCGCCTTCATAAAACTGCATCAATTCAGTAATCAGTGCAATATTGGTGCTTTCCATTTGTCTTGTTTGTTGAAAAAGTCCCAACATCGTTGCCCTTGCTTTACTCAACTGCGGTTCATTGCTTTTAAAGTTTTGCAATTCATCTCCTGTATAACTGCTTTTTGACATGGCTGTTTTGATCAGTGAGTCAGCTGAAGGTATTCTTGCAACAATGTCTTTCAAAATCATTACGTACATGGATGCTTCCTTTGCCTGGCTTTCCAATTGTGCAGTAACTTTTTTATATAATTTGAATTGATTTGCTTTTTCTTCATCCAGATTTTTTTCATTGATGCTATCGTTGCCAAATACTTTTTTCAGTTGGTAGTAAATTCTTGCTCCTTCATAACTGTCTTTCCCAACATTTCTTCCGTCTTTTCCACCTATAAAATTCCATCCATGTACATCGTCTTTGTATCCATTTTTATCATCATCAATTCCATTGTTGGGAATTTCTTTTTTATTCACCCATAAAACAGGCTTTAAATCTTCATGCACAGTATCAATGCCAGAATCAATCACTGCTACGATGATTTTTTTCTTTGGTGGATTTGACTTGATTAAATCTTTGTAAGCTCTTTCTGTAGAAGTACCGTATACTCCATTGGAATCGAGGTCACCATGCTGCCATCCTTTATAATACTGCTGTGATATGGCAGTGCTGCTTAAAGATATTAGAAGGAAAATGTTGAAGAAAATCTTTTTCATATTCAATGTTTCAATGGCAATTTACAGATTCGGATATTCTTAATGAAAGGTTGATTGTGGAATTCAAAATTTTATCAATCCTTTAAGTGTGCTTGCTTGAGTTTTTTTTGTTGAGGATGAACATCAGTAAAACTGAAATAGGACCGACAATGAAAAGAATCAATGTCTGCACCAGCCACAGCAACCATCCAAATGCAAGTCCAGTTACCTCATTGATGTCATACAACAACAGTGTTTTTTGAACTGCCAGTTGGTAAGCGCCAATCCCTCCCTGGGTAGCAATCATCGCAAAACTTCCAAACGTTAGAATACTCAATGATGGCACCCATCCCAATAATTGCAGGGCCTCCATGCCATAAAATCCTATTCTGATGCTTGCGAGGTAACAGCCCCATATTGAAACTGTGTAAAGTATATACAATGGAAAATGATTGACTTTTCGAATGGTCAGCAATCCCTCAATTACTCCTTTGATCAACTCTTTCAATTTGAAAAGTCCCGGATGATTCTTTGAGGCTTTGAAGAGTTTAACCATTAGATATATGACCAACAAGAGAAGCATAATTCCTATGCCCCAGCTTGTGGGAGTAAGATTCAATTTCTCACGCAGCATGTTTCCCAGTTCTCCAGCATAGTTTCCCACCCGTTCAATCTGAGTGAGAATGGTGGCAAGAATAACCATGATCAGGCAAATCAAATCAACGAGTCGCTCTGCAACCATGGTGCCAATCAATTTATCTACCGGAACCTTTTCGTATTTGCTGAGAAAGGTGCATTTCATGACTTCCCCAAGTCTAGGGAAAAGTAAGTTGAAAAAATAGCCTGCCAGCACGGCGAAAAAAACATTGGATGACTTAGGGTTGATGCCCAATGGCTGAATCATCATTTTCCATCTCAACGCACGGATATAGTGGCTGAATAAAAGTATGAAAGTACTAACAGCAACAACGGTGATATCTGCATTTTTGATGAGTTTTTTGAGCTCTTGAATTTCTCTCTCACCAAAAGTCCTGGTTGTAAGCCAGAGGAGGAACATACCCAATGCAAAAAAGAGCAAGAACTTGGAAATTGTTTTTACTCTTTGGATCATGGAATGATTTTAACCGTGAAGTTAACAAATAAGACATTTAAACTATTGATAATCTTTTCTTTGTATAATACATCTCTATGCACTGATTCAGCTTAATCTGGCTCCAATTGGCATTTTTTCGTATCTTTGCACTCATTTAAAATGTTCCCTTAAAGCCTTTACATGGTGAGTAAAAAGAGAATTTTATTTATTGCCAATGAGATGTCGCCTTATTTGGAGCTGACTGCCTTCTCAGAAATCGTCAACAAACTGGCAATAAAAGCAAATGATACGGGATTTGAGGTAAGATGTATCATGCCAAGGTTTGGTACGATCAACGAAAGAAGACACAGGCTGCATGAAGTAGTTAGACTTTCCGGCATCAATATTTCTATTGAAAACGACGATTATCCTCTTCAGATCAAAGTAGCTTCCTTGCCCAATGCAAGATTGCAGGTTTATTTTCTTGACAATGAAGACATGTTCAAAAGGAAATTTGTTTTTCATGATGAGCAGGAAGAGTGGTACAATGACAATGGAGTAAGATCCATCTTCTTTTGCAAGGGTGCATTGGAAACAGTTAAAAAATTTGGATGGCCTCCCGACATCATCCACTGCAGTGGATGGATGACTGGATTGATTCCCATGTTTTTGAAAACAGCCTATAAAAAAGAGCCAGTATTCAGCAACAGCAAAGTGATATTCACCATCGGACAAACAACTTTCAAACAAAAATTAGGAAACGATTTTGTCAAACAGTGTTTGATCAGTGCTGCCATCAAAGAAAAGGACATGGAGCCTTTCAAAGAAGCAAACAATCTTTCCATGTTCAAAGGAGGTGCTTCGTTTGCAGATGCCATATCTTTTGGTGATGCAGATGTTGATAAAAAACTGTTGGAAGCTTTCTCTAAAGTGAAAGGCAAGAAAGTAATCCCATACAATGAAGGATCTGATTTAACAGAGTATTTACAATTGTATAGCGACCTTGCAAACAAGTGATTAAACCCAAGGAGCACTAAAAATTTTTACGTGAGTTTACAGCGTTTGATGAAAGTTTTTTCCCCACTTCTTTTACTGATCTTTTCCATTGGCTGCACCAAAATAAAGAATACAGATATTGGTGTGGACTTGCTTCCTGAAATTGATAACATCAAAACTTTCGATACAACCCTCAGCGTCTCTGTCCAGGGTGATTTCACATCAGATTCACTCCTCCCAAGGGTC
>JBEAYH010000075.1:0-33089 GCA_041159435.1 Bacteroidota bacterium
GTTGTAATGAATGCTATGCATGATCGTTTGCATGCAGACTGCATAACTGCAAATGGAAAAACATTGAAGGAAAATTACAAGGATGCAACTTCATACAATGATAATGTGATCAGAGATCTCAGCAATCCGTTTAAGAAAGAAACCGGATTGGCTGTATTGAATGGAAATTTGTGTGAAAATGGAGCTGTCATCAAACCAAGCGCTGCAAGTCCGCATCTGATGAGACATACAGGCCGCGCTGTTGTTTTTGAAAACATTGAAGATTACCATGCACGCGTTGATGATCCATCATTGGAAATCGATGAAACATCTGTCATGGTCCTCCAAAACGTGGGTCCAGTTGGTTACCCGGGAATGCCGGAAGTGGGAAACATGGGCATCCCAAAAAAATTACTGGAGAAAGGAATCAAAGACATGGTAAGAATCTCAGATGGGAGAATGAGTGGTACTGGATTCGGGACTGTTGTGTTGCATGTTTCACCCGAAGCAGCCAAAGGAGGAACCTTGGCCCTGGTCAAAACAGGTGATATGATTGCATTGGATGTTTACGACCGCACATTGCAATTGTTGGTAGATGATGAAGAATTGGAAAAAAGAAGAGCGGCATGGAAGCCAACACATGTCGAAGCAACCAGAGGGTATGTGCAGTTGTATCAACAGCATGTTGAACAAGCACATTTAGGGGCCGACATGGATTTCTTGAAAGGATGTTCAGGAAGCAAGGTTACACGTGACTCCCATTGACAAAACAAATCTTTGAAGATAAGGGATTTTCTTCTATTTATCGATAGGATAACAGGTTGATTATTTTAATCAAATCTTTCATGTCATGCGAAATGTTTTCTGTTATTTTCGCAGATTAACCTGTTTCGACCATGTCTCTTTCGCATCTCTTAAAATTTGTTTACAACAACGGAACAGACGAAGTCATTCGTCGCGGTAAAAAAATTCATGCCATTGGTTTTGTAGAGTTTGTGGAAACAGATGATTTATTGGGATCTGTTACATTCCGTGTAAAAGATGACAATTACAGCACCTTTTATAAAGTTCACATTCAAAAATACAAAGACCCCCGAGCCCTTTCGCTCAGGTGTACTTGTCCATACAATTTGGGTGACATATGCCGACACGAAGCCGCATCCCTCTTGCAGCTGCAGGACCTGATTGATAAAAACATCATTGGCGACAATACCATCAAGTATGATCAGAAGCATACGATAGTCAAGATGAAGCAGATTGAACTCAAGACCATCAGGATGCTGGCAACCGCTGAAGTATGTGAAAAGGCCGAAATATTTTTAAGAACCAACAAGGCAACTATTTTACATGCAAAAGAAGAAAGGGTTGAGGCCAGGATAGACCTGAATGGAGAATCTATTCCAGTTGTGATTCAGCGCAACGAAGAAAGAAATTTTGATACTTCCTGCAAGTGCAAAGAAGATACACATCCGATTTGCATCCACAAGGCAATTGTATTTCTTCAATTACTGAATGCCTATGGATCGCAATATTTTGATTCTATCAGAAACTGGGACAAAGAGAAAAATAAATTATTGGGGATATACGGGTACAGCATGAATGATGCTGATTGGGAGCAGAAATTTGAGTTCACGTACAAAGACGGGAAGCCCTTTTTAAGGGTATTGGATGATACCATTAAAAGAGTCAATACGGTTGTAGAAGAAAAGAAATCCGTGGTAAAAAAAGAAGCCATCGTTGTTGAGTATGAAAAAGTAGCCGATGTTGACATCGAATCATCCAAACGTATTGGGGTTGTCTTCAAGGAAGTTCCTGATAAGTACCCATATTTTGCTGTTGAGCTAGTAGCAGGGGAATTTGATACGTCAACATTGAAATTTGTTGGCAAGGTTGAGCAGATTGATCTCTCCAAGCACGTTGCAATGACCGAACTTGCTGATGAAGACATCGCATTGCTGAATGCAGTGAGAAAACTGCAGAAAAATGAAATTGACAAATACGTCAGCCGAAACTCCCCTTTCTCAGGCATGTGGGAAAACATCATATATTCTGAAGAAGAGGGCTTGCCTGCTGAAACAACGGCCTTGATCGATGAATATCTCTATCCTAAAATTGTCAAACTCTTCACAGAAAATGAAGGCAGGACTGCTTTTCTGAAATTGCCTGCAGGAAAAATGTTTACCACATCCAATCTTGTTCAACTAGGTATTGGTGAGGGAAGGATGAAGCCTGGATTGCGGGTGGAGCTGAAAAAAAAGCATGCTGAAATTACACCGATGATCATTGTGGAGGAATGGGACGCAGATTTATCACTCAATGAATGGTCCTCAAACTTGCTTCCCATTTTCAACAACCAATTGTTTTGTTGGAGCTCATTGGAGGATGTGGAAGCAATAGGTCATTTTACTGCAGAGAAAAACAGAAATATTGCTTTATCCGATTGGTCTGCTTTTCTGAAAGATGAAGTGTTGCCCTTTGCGAGAAAATACAAAGTGGATTTTGACAAGTCCATCATGTCTGATGTATACGCAGGAGAACCAGCACTCAGATTGATGTTACAGGAAAAAAATGACTACTTGATTTTTACGCCCGTATTTGATTACCATGGGTATGAAATTAAATACAGTGACAAGGATACTGTGTACATATCAGACAATGGTAAAATCAAATTGATCAAAAGAAATCCGGAAACCGAGGCTGCTTTTATTCATCGCATCACATCCCTGCATTCAAATTTTGTCAGGGCTGAGAACAGTTTCAATTTGATATTGAAAGGAAGTGAAGTGCTTAAGAACAATTGGTTTTTTCTTTTTGTAGATGCCATGAGAGAAGCCAATATTCCTATTGTTGGATTTGAGATATTGAAAAACTTTAGGTTCAACACAGCCAAGCCTGAGACCAGGATATACATATCCAATGGGATTGACTGGTTTGATGCCAAGGTAGATATTGTGTTTGGTGGGCAAAAAGTTACAGTTGACGATATCAAAAAAGCACTGCAGAACAAGCAGCAATTTGTTCAATTGAAAGATGGGAGTTTGGGAATTCTTCCGGAAGAATGGTTGAAAAAATATTCATTGCTCTTCAAGGTTGGCGAAGGCAAGCAGGATCAGCTGAGGCTTTCCAAGTATCATTTGAGCATTATTGATGAACTCTACAATGGAATTGATGAGGAAGAGGTAATGATCAAGCTCGAAGAGAAATACGATCGACTCAGGTCCTTCAACCGCATCAATGAGGTAGATCCTCCCAAAGCATTGTCACATATATTAAGACCTTACCAGGTTGCAGGATATCATTGGTTGAATTATTTGAATGAAGTGGGTTGGGGTGGTATTTTGGCAGATGACATGGGATTGGGTAAAACTGTTCAGGCACTTTCTTTCATTCAATTGTACAAAGAAAAAAATGGGAAGATGACCACATTGGTTGTTTGTCCAACTTCTCTCATGTTCAATTGGGAAAATGAGATCAAAAAATTTACTCCCAATCTAACCTATATCATTCACCATGGTGGTGAACGCATCAGAAACAACAAACGATTTGAAGACTATGATATCATCATCACTACCTATGGGACTTTGAGAAGTGATATCAAGTTCATGGTTGAAATAGAATTTGATTATGTTGTATTGGATGAATCGCAGGCGATCAAGAATCCACAGAGCAAAGTCACCAAAGCTGCAACCCTGTTGAATGCGAAGCACAAACTTTGTATGAGTGGTACGCCATTGCAAAACAATACATTTGATATTTATGCGCAGATGAATTTTTTGAATCCGGGCATGCTTGGTTCCGTAGAATACTTCAGAAACGAATTTGCGACACCAATTGATAAGTTTGGAGAAAGAGAACACAAGGATCACCTAAGGAAATTGTTGTTTCCATTTATCCTTCGCAGAACAAAAGAGCAGGTGGCGAAAGACCTTCCTGCAAAAACAGAAACAATTCTTTTCTGTGAAATGGAGGAGGAGCAAAGAAACATCTATGATGCATATCGCAATGATTATCGTGATAAGATCATGGGGGTAATCAGTGAACAGGGTATTGACAAATCTCAATTGACTATTCTTCAAGGATTGATGAAACTTCGTCAGATATGTGACTCCCCTGCCATCATGAATGAGGAAGAAAAAATGCCGAATGTATCTGTGAAGCTCGATGAAATTGGCAGAGAGATTACTGAAAACATTGGCAACCACAAGGCATTGATTTTTTCTCAATTTCTTGGGATGCTTGCGCTCATCAAAGAGAAGCTGGTTGAGTTGGGTGTGAAGTTTGAATATTTTGATGGAAGTACTACTGCAACAGAAAGAGAGCGTGCCATCCAGAGTTTTCAAAACAACGATGAGGTGCGCGTATTCCTGATTTCTTTGAAAGCGGGAGGCGTTGGTCTGAACCTCACGGCTGCAGATTATGTATACATTGTAGATCCATGGTGGAATCCAGCTGTTGAGCAACAGGCAATTGACAGAACACATCGCATTGGTCAGACCAAAAATATTTTTGCTTATCGCATGATTTGCAAGGATACCATTGAAGATAAAATCATACAACTGCAGGAGAAAAAGAAAAACCTGGCAAGAGACCTTGTGGCAGATGACAGCGGTTTTGTAAAAAGTCTCACGAAAGAAGATGTTGAGTATCTCTTCAGTTAATTCCTATATAAAAGACCGGATGCTTAAAAAGAGGCTTGCTATCATCACCATCCATCCGAATAATTTCAACCAAAGAGGATGCTGGTATGTACCGACAATATTTTTATTGTAAGAAGCGGCAATGATCAACAGCAATGCAATTGGTAAAATGAATCCATTGAGTGCACCGACAGTTACGAGTATTTTCACAGGTTGTCCGATGGCAATAAATACTGTCAATGAAATCAATACAAACAACGTCAATACCATTGCTTCTTTTCTTATGATCAATGGGTGAATGGATTTTAAAAATGAAACGGAGGTGTATGCAGAACCAACTACCGATGTGATGGCAGCGCTCCACATGACAATTCCAAACATTTTATATCCAATCCATCCTGCAGCCTGTTGAAAAACATCTGCAGCAGGATTATCGGCATTCAATGCAATTCCTTTGGAGACAACGCCCAATGCAGCGAGAAAAAGCAAAACTCTCATCGTTGAGGCTAATAGGATGGCAGAAACGGCTGACTTGCTCACAGCATTTATATTTTCCGTTCCGGTTTTTCCAGCATCAATCAATCTGTGTGCACCTGCGAAACTGATGTAACCGCCAACGGTTCCTCCCACCAGTGTAATAATGGCCATGAAATCAATTTTCTTTGGTACAAAACTTTCATACACTGCATTAGAAATCGGGGGATTGGATGCGATCACTACATAAACTGTCAGCAAGATCATCACAATGCCCAATATTTTGGCAAATGCATCCATCCATTTCAATGATTCTTTGTTGACGAATACAAAGATGGTGATCACAGCACTGATCAATGCGCCCAGTTTTGCATCCCATCCAGTCAGTACATTCAATCCCAATCCGGCACCTGCAAGATTTCCGCAATTGAATGCCAGTCCACCAACTGCCACCAGTATGGTCAAGACATGACCTGCTCCGGGGATGACTTCATTGGCAATGTCCTGTGCCCTTTTCCCACTTGCACAAAGTATTCGCCAAATATTCAATTGTGCACCGATATCCAATAGAATTGAAATAAGAATCACAAATCCAAAGCTTGCCAACAACCTGTTGGTGAATACAGCGGTTTGAGTGAGAAATCCTGGACCAATAGCAGAGGTTGCCATCAGGAAGGCAGCAGCAATCAGTGGTGATGTAAATTTTTTATTGTTCAAACCGATGTATTAATAAGTGATTACTATGTTATTTATTTTAAAAGCCTGGTTCAACGCTTTTGCAAATTCAACAGCATGTTGACCATCTCCATGGATGCAGATTGTTTTCACTGGCATAGAGATCAAAGTACCTGATGTAGTTTTAATCATTCCGTTCTCAACCAAATTCATTGCCTGCTCAATAGAGACATTTTTTTCTGTAATCAATGCATTGGGCATGGTTCTTGGTGTGAGCGATCCATCGTTGCAGTAAGTCCGGTCTGCAAATCCTTCCCCTATAAATTCCAAATTCATTTCCTTGCAAACTGTTTCGAATATACTATTGGGAAGGCCATATACTTTTAAAGCGGGATCAATATCATGAATGGCTTTCGCGATCGTTTCCGCGACTTGTCTGTTCCTTGCTGCGGTATTGTACAAAGCACCATGGGGTTTTACATGGTGCAGCGATGCATGTTCTGCTGCTGCAATTTTTTTGATCAGTTGAATTTGCTGGAATACTTGTTTATACAATTCATCATGGGGGATATTCATCTCCACTCTCCCAAAATTTGTCGAATCCGGATACGAAGGGTGTGCACCTATGGCAACTTTGTATTTTTTTGCGGTATGAATCGTTTCCTGCATGCTTCTTTCATCACCTGCATGTCCTCCGCACGCAATATTGGCGGAGCTGATCCATGGCATGATCAGTGCATCTGTCTTCATCCCCTCTCCCATATCGCAGTTCAAATCGATCTTCATACCCAAATGTATTGATAATCCGCCCAAAATATTTTATATTCAACATATGAAAAACAGAAGAACATTTATTCAATCAGCTGCACTTGCAACAGCAGGATTGATGGCCAGTAAATCTTTCGCTTTTAATATACAGCACAAGGATATCCAGGAAGATCTTGTCATTGGACATAATGGGATGAGATACAAAGTTGACAAGGCATGGGCGAAAATCAATTCATCTGCAAATCCTTTGATCAATTGTCATGAGATGGTGCAGGACAGCAAGGGTCGTTTGTTCATGGTGGGCGATGATGTACATAATAATATATTGGTATTTGATAAATCAGGGAAGCTATTGGATGCATGGGGGCATGCATTTCCAGCTGGACATGGACTCACCATCAGCAAGGAAAACGATGAAGATTTTTTATTGATTGTTGACAATGGATTTTACAGCGATGCATCCGGAAAAGGAAAATCACAGCACGGCAATGTTGTCAAGACCGACCTGAAAGGCAGGATTATTTTTTCATTGGCGCAGCCGCATACCATTGGGGTTTATAAAGATGAGGATAGATATTTTCCGACTGAAACTGCTGTTGCTCCCAATGGAGATATCTACGTTGCAGATGGGTATGGTTCAGATTATATTCTGCAGTTTGACAGCCGCGGCAGGTTTATCAGAAAGTTTGGCGGGCATAACAATGAAAATCCTGATCACAACCTGAAAAATGCACATGGAGTTGTAGTAGATACACGCGATAAAAACAATCCAGTCCTTATCTGTACTTCAAGAGAAGAGTGCTGCTTTAAAATTTTTACATTGGATGGGAAGTATCTAAGAAAAATCGATCTGCCTGGTATGTATGTTTGTCGCCCAGTTATTCACGGTACTCATTTGTATGCAGGAGTATGCTGGTCGAAGGACAAAGAAGGCAAGCGCAATGCCAATACTGGATTTCTAACCATCCTCGATTCCAACAATAAGGTGGTATCCAGTCCAGGTGGCAATGCCCCTTTATACCAAAATGGAATTTTGCAACCTACGCTCCAAGATGCTTCACGTGTGTTCATGCATGGTCATGATGTTTGCGTGGATGATGATGAGAACTTGTATGTATGTCAGTGGAATGCAAATCAAACACCTCCTATCAAGTTGACGCGCGTTTAGATTGGCATGTTAGATCACTTCTAATAGCAGGTTCCCATCGATCCCAAGTTTTTCGTGAATCGCTTTTAAAAAGTAAACATCCGGTTCTTGTTTTCCTGAAAGTATTTTTGAAATTTTTGATCCTGTTGTGTTCAGTAGTTTTGCAAGTGTGGTTTGATTTATTTTCATTTCATCCAGTCTATGTTGAACAATTCCATTCAACGATAGATGTAGCGAAGATTGTCTAATTAGTTTTTTTTCAAAATCATTTGCCAACAATGTCAGTCGGTGCAATTCTTTTTCATCATGTTTATCAAGTGAATGAAACCCACCTGCTTTGGTTGCTTTTTGAATATATTTTTCAATCATTTTCATGATCGCTTCATATTGTTCCTGATTTCTAATTTTATCCAGCATAATCATATCGTTGAGCAGTCAATTTTATTATAAGCATTGTGGGTACCGATGAATCTTACATAAACTGTTCTTCTGTCAAAATGTATCATGGCAACCAATCTGTAGTCGTTCCCTTTTATATTAAAAACATACCTGTCATTGCCTACTGAATCCACATAACCAATATCTGCAAACATTTGGTGTGCAGTACTCCAATCAGCCACCCCCACCAATTTATACCACCTCAGCAATGATTCACACGATGTTGGGTGCAGCTTACAATAGCTGGAAATTTTTTTCCATGCAATAATAATCATCGAAATTAATTAAATTCTTTAAAAGAAAAATATTTCTAAATAAGAAAATAGTAAATCCAAATTATTGCAGGTAGAAAATCTGGCAAAAGCAGATCAGCATGATTTTTAGGTTTTAAAACAATATGTTTTGTTGTTTTAACCAGCGTTAGAATCTTTTTGAAAAAAAATTCTGAATTAAATCGACACGAGTTGAATCTTCATCCCTGGTCTGCATTGTGCAAGCAGATGGATATCGTCATTGAAAATCCTGCCAATTCTTGGGTATCCCCCAATGGTTTGTGCATCTGCCATTAGAATGATGGGAGTTCCCTGATGGGTGACTTGTACGATTCCTTTTGTTACAGCACTGGAAATCATTTCTTTGTTTTCTTTCTTTGTCAACCTGGCTCCTTCAAGTTGGAATCCCATTCTGTTGGCATGTTGACCAATGGTAAAGGGAGTATTAAATAATGCATGTTTGGATGCTTCATCGAAAAGATTCCATTCCGGGCCTTCGTAACATTTGATTCTTACCAGATCGTTTACATGAGGCAGTTCAGGCGCTATTGCTTTCCAATTGCTGCTGCCGAATCCAGCTGCTGAAATAGTGATGTTTTCTGTTTTTTGTTTGGGTGCAATTTTTTTTAATTCAATCAAATCACCTGATTCCAGATTCCTTCCATTGCACCCCCCAATACCTGCAGCTATATATGTTGAGCAGCTTCCTAATTCCCTGTTCACTTTCAATCCTCCTTCGAAAGCAATATAGGTTCTGCAGCCAAATGGACTGGGATGAAGTTTTATGGTAGAACCACCAACAGCTTTGATTTGCTTGTTGAAAGTTACAGGCTGACCATTTACTGTTGCGATAGCACCACCACCTGTGAAGGAAAATACTGCAGTTTCATTTAATTGAATCTCAGTACCATGTAAAGTACATTCCAACAAAGCTTCGCCATCTTCGTTTCCACAAATTCTGTTTGCCATCATTGCAGCATTCACATCCATTGCACCACTTAACGGAATGCCAAACTCCTGGTAACCCCATCTTCCAAGGTCTTGCACACTGCATGCCCATCCAGGTTTAATTAGTGTGATGCTCATTTGTACTGATTGAATTCTTTGGTGCTGATGGAATTGAATTGAACAACATCTCCTGGTTGCAGAAAACAGGAAGGCTCTCTTTTTTTATCAAACATTTTTATGGGTGTCCTCCCAATAATATGCCACCCACCAGGTGATGCAGTTGGATAAATGCCTGTTTGGTTTCCGGCAATGGCAACACTGCCTGGAGCTATATGCAATGCAGGTGTTTGCTTTCTGGGTAGATGTAAGCCTGCAGGCAATGTACCCATGTAAGGGAATCCAGGTGTGAACCCGATCGTGTATACCCTGTATGTTTGATTGCAGTGCAGTGCGATGATTTTTTCTTTTGTGATATTCAGTTGTTTGGCTACTGATGAAAGATCTTCTCCAAGATCGTAGCAGACGGGGATGATTTTTGTAGAGGATGACAGTTCGCTGTTATCTGTTGTGGCTTGTGGGTTATGAGTTTTGAGTTGTTTATTGTACAACTGGATGATATCGACAACTTCATCTTTGTTTATGGTGTCACTGAAATAAACTGTCAGGCTGCTATAGGCGGGAACAGATTCTATGAAACCTTTGAATGGATGTACATCGATATAATTTTTCAATGCAATGACATGTATATTGATTGCCTCGCTGATGATTTCAGCGAATTCAAATGTGACTGCATGATCATGAATGCAATAGATACGGGTGCATTCCATCTACATGTGTATTAGTAGTTGATGACTTGCTCTTCAATGGATGCAGGCAAGGTTCTCCAATCGTATTCCTGGTTTCTCAATTGAGGTTCGAATCCACCTTCTGTGATTGCTTCCTGAATGGTTTTATAGGTGAACCTGTGTGGAGCGCCTGCAGCACTCACTACATTTTCCTCCAACATGATGCTTCCAAAATCATTGGCACCTGCATGCAAACAAATTTGTGCAATCTTTTTACCTACTGTCAGCCAGGAAGCCTGTATGTTTTTGATATTGGGCAACATGATCCTGCTGATGGATATCATGCGGATGTATTCTTCCGGAGTGGTCATGTTTTGTACACCTCTGATTTTAGCAAGCAAGGTGTCAACATCTTGGAAGGTCCATGGAATAAATGCAAGGAATCCTTTTGCATCTGCAGGCTTGCGCGACTGTACCTCTCTGATTTTGATGAGGTGTTCAAATCGTTCTTCCAATGTTTCAACATGTCCGAACATCATTGTTGCGGATGTAGTGATATTCAGTTGGTGGGCAGCAGCCATCACATCCAACCATTCCTGTGCACCGCATTTCCCATTGCTGACCAATCTCCTTACACGATCCACCAAAATTTCAGCACCGGCACCTGGCAATGAATCCATGCCCGCTTCTTTCAATGCTTTGAGTACTTCGGTATGGGTTGATTTTTCGAGTTTGGTGATATGTGCAACTTCAGGTGGACCCAACGCGTGCAATCTGATGTCTGGGAATTCAGCTTTGATGGCTCGAAAAGTGTCAACATAGTATTTTAATCCCAGCTCTGGGTGATGACCACCCTGTAAGAGCAATTGGTCTCCTCCCCATTTCAAGGTTTCACGGATTTTCTTCCGATAGGTTTCCATATCTGTTATATACGCCTCGGGGTGTCCGGGTATTCTGTAGAAATTACAAAACTTACAATTCGCGATGCAAACATTGGTGGTGTTGACATTGCGGTCAATCTGCCAGGTCACTTTCCCATGGGGTACCTGTTTGATGCGCAGCTGATCTGCTACTTGCATCAGTTCAGTCAGCGGCGCCTCTTTGAATAAATACAATCCCTCTTCGGCTGTCAAAAATTCAAAGTCAAGTGCTTTTTGGTACAAATCTTTCAGTTCCCTCATTGTATAGTGTTAAGCGTTTTGCAAAGTTAGTGCATACCCCAAACAATCATGGGATGATTGTTGTAAATTAAGGGTTGACTAACAAATGAGATTGGAATGAGGATTTTGTTGAAGTGTATGTACGTGGTATGTATTTTTTTTGGCACAGGCAACCTTGCTGGCCAAGAACAATTCATTGACCCCCCATCAAAAAAACTTACCAGCTTTCCTTTTCAGTTGCTTTCGGGAGGTGTCATCATTGTAAAAGCCAAATTGAACAATTATCCCGATAGCCTGAATTTCATACTGGACACTGGCAGTGGGGGTATTTCACTCGATTCGATGACGGTTGATAAATACAAGATACCGGTTGTACCCTCAGAAAAAAGATCAAAGGCATTGGCGGAGTAAAAAAGGTTTCATTTTTAAACGATGCCACGCTTTATTTCCCGGGACTGGTAGTAGACCGATTGAATTTTCATGTCAATGATTATGAAATCCTGACCAATGTATATGGTATCAAAATTGATGGCATCATTGGCTATTCATTCTTCATCCGTTACATCGTGCATATCAATTACGACAATACCATCATTACTGTACATACAACCGGTGAATACAAATATCCGCGGGGCGGCTACATGTTGAATCCTATTTTCACTGCCATTCCTATTCAACAAACCCAGTTCAAAGACAGCAGAGAACTGATGCAGCGGTTTTATTTTGATACTGGTGCCGGGTTGAATTTTCTGATTTCAGAAAGCTATGCGCGCGACAGTGCTGTATTGCATCGCAAAAGAAAACCACCCGTTATTACGCAAGCAGAAGGATTGGGAGGAAAGATGGTGATGCGCTATACAGTGGTTAAGTGGGTGAAAGTTGGACCGTATAAGTTTCGCAAAGTGCCGACCCATGTCTTTGAAGATCCTTACAATGTAACCAACTATCCATTGCTGGGAGGTTTGCTGGGGAATGATTTGCTGAGAAGATTCAATACCACCTTTAATTATGTAAAGCAGGAATTGCACATTGTTCCCAACAGTCAGTTCAAAGATTTTTTTGATTATGCATATACAGGATTGGCCATGTATTATGTAGATGGTGAAATATTGATTGATGAAGTAGCACCAGGTTCGCCTGCAGAGAAAGCAGGATTCAAAAAGAATGATTATGTACTTGCGATCAACAATGATTTTTCCAAAAGTATTCAGTCATACAGGGTAAAACTTCAGTCGGTCAGAGAAAAACTAACTTTTCTCATTTTGCGCAATGGAGATATCCTCACATTAAATCTGAGACCGGTCAGCATATTATAGCTAATTTCGCGGGATGATAAAATTCGATCGATTTGTACTGAACAATGGGTTAAAAGTATTGGTCCACCAAGACCAAAGTACGCCCATGGCAGTTGTAAATATTTTGTATGATGTAGGTGCGCGTGACGAAGATGCATCCAAAACAGGATTCGCACATTTGTTTGAACATTTGATGTTTGGAGGCTCTGTCAACATAGCTGATTACGATGAGCCGCTTCAACTTGCCGGAGGAGAAAACAATGCATACACGACAAATGATCTTACCAATTATTATTGTCAGTTGCCGGCTGAAAATCTTGAAACTGCTTTCTGGCTGGAAAGCGATCGCATGTTGAGTCTCGCATTCAGTAAAAAAAGTTTAGATGTTCAGCGCAAAGTGGTGTGTGAAGAATTCAAAGAGCATTATATCAACAAGCCATATGGTGATGTATGGCATATGATGCGTGAACTTGCATACAAGGTTCATCCATATAAATGGATGACCATCGGGAAAGAGCTTTCTCATATTGAAACAGCACAATTGGATGATGTAAAACAATTCTTTTTCAAGCATTACACGCCTGCAAATGCTATTTTGGCGGTAGCAGGCAACGTTGAAACTGAACATGTAAAAAAATTGGCTGAAAAATGGTTTGGTGAAATTCCCCCAGGAGTCAAATACCATCGTAATATAGCACAAGAGCCAGTACAACAAGAAGAGCGAAGAATGACCGTGAAGCGCAATGTGCCAATGGATGCCATCTACAAGACTTGGCACATGTCATCGCGTTTTGAACAAGATTACTATGCAACCGATCTGTTGACAGATATTTTAGGCGGTGGTGCTTCATCCCGCCTCTACCAGGCACTTGTAAAGGAAAAGCAATTGTTTGCACAAATCAATTGTTATCATTTTGGAAGCCTGGATAAAGGTTTGTTTACCATTGAGGGACAATTGGTGAAAGGAGTTGAAATGAAACACGCCGAAGATGCCATCGAGTTTGAGTTGAATAAAGTGAGAACTGAATTGATTGATGAACGTGAATTACAAAAAGTAAAAAATAAAACAGAAAGTGTGATGGCATTTGAGGATATGAGTGTGATGAACAGGGCTGGCAGTCTTGCTTTTTATGAGTTGCTGGGGGATGGGAATTTGATGAATGAGGAATTCAAAAAATACCAGGATGTTACTACTGCAGATTTGCAACGAATGGCAAATGATGTGCTGAAAGATACCAACAGCAATACAATTTGGTATATGGCCAATTAAAATTAGAACAATGTTGAATCGATCCTTAGCGCCTCATATCAAAGATGCAGTTGAATACAGTATCTCATTGAAGCATCCTGATATTTTTAAACTTGACAATGGCATAGATGTCTACAATGTGCAGGCTGGAACAGAAGAAGTTGTACAAATTGAATGGGTTTTCAAGGCAGGAAATTGGTTTGAAGAAAAAAAGCTTGTTGCCTCTGCAACAAATTTTTTAATCAAAAACGGCACCACAAAAAAATCTGCTTACGAGATCAACGAGTTTGTTGATTTTTATGGTGCTTACCTCAACAGAAGCTGTTACAATGAAACAGCTGTTGTTTCTCTGCATTGTTTATCCAAACAGCTGGTGCATATTCTCCCACTGGTTCAGGAAATATTCATGGATGCCATCCTGCCAGAGGATGAATTGCTCATTTACAAGCAAAACATGAAACAACGTCTGGCTGTCAATCTAAAAAAATGTGATTTTATAGCGGGACGAAAAATTGATGCATTGCTTTTTGGTGATCGTCATCCTTATGGTGTTTACAGTGAAATGGTTGATTATGATGCATTGAATCAGCAAGAGTTGCTTGATTATTACAATGCTTTTTATAAAAATGGTCATTGCACTATTTTCTCTGCAGGTATTCTTCCATCCAATTACCAGCAGTTATTGAATACCTATTTTGGGGCGCTTCCATTCAACAAGGGAGTTGTGAAGGAAATATCTCATCCCATTCTTCCTTCCACTCAAAAAAAATGGAATATCCTGAATGATCCGGATGGTGTTCAGGGCGCAATCCGCATTGCCCGTGCTTGTCCACTGCCAACAGATCCTGAGTTCCCAAAGTTGCAGGTATTGAATGTATTGTTTGGGGGATTTTTTGGGTCAAGGCTCATGACCAATATTCGTGAGGACAAAGGCTATACTTATGGTATTTATAGTTATCTCATGAACCATATTCATGCCAGTGCGATTTTGATCAGCACCGAGGCGGGCAGAGATGTTTGTGAGGCAACAGTAAAAGAAGTGTACCACGAAATGGAACAGCTCCGTCTGCATGAAGTTGGGAAAGATGAACTGCTGTTGGTAAAGAATTATTTGATTGGTACGTTGTTGGGTGATTTGGATGGGCCATTTCATATTATAGGACGTTGGAAAAACCTGATTTTGCATGGAATGGATGAAAGCCACTTTCGTTATTATGTAGATACGATCAAAACAATCGAAGCAAAAGAGTTAAAAAATTTGGCTGAAAAATACCTGAATCCTGATGAATTCTATGAATTGGTTGTAGTTTAAAGAAAATTTTACGCATGAAAAGCTATTCAGTACTCTTATTATTTTTCATGCTCAGCTCCTGTACGAACTCACGCAATATGCAAAAAGGAAGTTTTGGTTATGACTTGGCATTTCTTAAAAAGTATCACAGTGATCTTGTGCTTTTAGAAGACAGCAGTTCAGATGCGAAACTGATTGTGCTGCCTGCTTATCAGGGAAGAATCATGACAAGTACTGCGAATGGAATGGAGGGCATGAGTTTTGGATGGATCAATCATGAGTTGATCTCAAGCAAAGAAATCACACCTCATATTTATGCAGTTGGCGGGGAAGAGCGCTTTTGGCTGGGCCCAGAAGGAGGCCAATTTTCTATTTATTTCAAAAAGGACAGTGCATTTGATTTTGAACATTGGCAGGTTCCAAAAGAAATAGATACAGAACCCTTTGAACTTCTCTCCAGCTCTGCATCAGAGGCATCTTTTAAAAAAACGATGCATCTGAAAAATTATACTGGTTCCACATTTGATATTGGAGTAAACAGGAATATTCATTTATTGAATCGCGAACGCATCCAAGAAATCATTGGTGGGATGGATTCATCTGTACATGCAGTCGGATTTTCATCAGACAATACAATCACCAATCTCAGCAACAATCCGTGGGGTGAACAATATGGGATGTTGTCTATCTGGATTTTGAGCATGCTCAATGCCGGGGATCAAACGACGATTGCAATTCCTTTTAAACAGGGTGATTCAAGTGAGTTGGGTAAAATTGTTACTGATGATTATTTTGGCAAGGTGCCTGCAGATAGATTGAAAGTTGGCAATGAACTCATGCTGATGAAGGCTGATGCAAATTACCGCAGTAAAGTTGGGATTTCTCCACAGAGAGCAAAACCATTTGTAGGTAGTTACGATGCAAAGAACAATGTATTAACCATTGCATTTTTTTCCTTGCAGGAAGGAGCAAATAAATATGTCAATTCATTGTGGAAGATCCAAGAAGATCCTTTTTGCGGAGATGCTGTGAACGCATACAATGATGGGCCGATCAATGGGAAACAAATGGGGAAATTTTATGAAATTGAAAGTTCATCTCCTGCAGCAGATTTGGGTCCTGGCGAATCTCTAACGCATATCCATACTACTATTCACCTGAAAGGTGAAAAAATTCATTTAGATAAAGTTGCCAAACATGTATTTGGCATCTCTCTTGATGAGTTGGTATTTTGATTTATTTCAATGATTTCAAGTAAGAGATGCTTTCAGGCAATTGATTCATTACACGACTGGATTCGTCTTCAATAAAATAATGCTTTACTCCTGCCTTCTTTGCAGCTTTCATTACATCTTTTATGTTTACATCTCCCTTTCCTAGTATCACATTGGTCTCTTCATCTGCATAACCTTTGTTATTACAAATGGTTCCATGTTGCCTGTCTTTCAGGTGTAACATTTTTATACGAGAAGGGTATTTATTGATGATTGTTACAGGGTCTGCACAGCCTTGCTTTGCCCAGTATACATCCAATTCAATATGAACAAATCTTTGATCCGTTTTTGCCATGAGGTCATCGAACAAAGTTCCATTGGTTGATGGACGAAATTCATATCCATGTACGTGATAGCTGAAATCCAATCCAGCGTCTTTAAAAATTTTTCCTGCGTTGTTGAATCTTTTAGCTGCTTCTTCAATATCTGCGGGCCCAAATGCATCTCCGTTGTGACCAATCCAAAAACAAATGATATTCTGGGCGCCCATTTTTTTTGCTTGCTCTATGGTTGGGCTAAGATCTTTTGTCAATGCATCATAATCAACTCCGATCCCCACCATTTTAAATCCCATTTCTTGGATCATGGTTGTATAAGCATCAACACTCATTCCATAGGTTTCACCTCCTTCCAATTCTTTGATGCCCATTGAGCGAATTTTTTGAAGGGTTCCTTTCAGATCAACTTTTACTTCATTTCTGATTGAATAAAGCTGTAGCCCAATTTCTTGCGAAAAACAGCTCAATGACAAGATCATGAACAGTGGGGTGAATATATTTTTCATTACCATGGTTTACTATTTTCTTTTACCTGGGTTGTATTGTTCTTCCATATTTTTCATGATATCTTCTTTATAAAAAAGAACATCCTTGAATTGTCCGTTGCAATACATTTCAGCCTGGTCCTTGAAATGCTTTGAAGCTGGATCACCACTCTCTCCTCCTGCCAACAGCGATCTTGCTTTGATCTTTTTCCCAAACTCTACAGCACATACAAAACTATTCCCTCCATAACCATATCTTTTTTTTGTGTTACTTAAAGATCTGCTGTTGAAAGAAGGCAAACTGCCCCACATGGATGAAGCAAATGGTGAAGGGATGCTCGGTTGTGCATCATCATGGTAGGAGGTCAATTTGTTTTCAATTCTTTGAAATCGATTGATATCACCCCAGCTTACTTCCCAAGTTCCAAAATCTGATTTCAATTTTTTCAGTACTTCATACAGATAATTAATTTTTTCATTGTCGGGCATTTCTTTCAGGAGGCGAGAAAGTTCAAGTGTCAAATCGATATCCCCTTTTTTATCTCTCATCAGATACGGCAATACTCTTTCAGCCCACATGATAGCAAGGGTTGTAGCAACTGAATTGGCAGATGATTTTCTGTCCCATGCATTTAATAGTTGGATTGCTTTCATGATATCAGGTTTGATATTATCGGCTATCTGTGTTCTTGTAGCAGCAAAAAGTGGGGGGAGTAAAATATCAAATGCAGACAGGTATGTATCGTAGCCAACCCTGATGAGTCCATTGATATCCAGTTTCCCACTGTTGCTCAACAATTTCACTGCATTGATGCCTCGAAAATTCTCTCTGTCGGGCGCCATGTAGTTGGGATATTTCTTTTTTGAAATGACACCTGCGCCAGCAGCGGTAAACGGAGTGGAGTTGCAGTTCTGTAGCCATCCATTGGAAGGGTTGTACAAATGCACGGTTTCATCAACGGTGTGCAATCCTTTCCAATCTGTTGATGAGGTAGATCCATCCAGTTTGTCACTCCAATCAAATCGAATATCTCTTTTTGGCATAAAATTTCCATGCCAGTATGCGATGTTCCCCTGGTCATCGGCATAGACTGTATTGTTGGATACATTTTCTCTGAGTTCCATCGTGGCCTTGAAATCGGCAAATGTTTTTGATTTGGTTCTGCTCCATGATTGAATCAGTCCGTTCAGTGATCTGTTGTTGGACTGCATGGAGATCCATCTATCTTCTTCTTTTGCCATTACAGGACCATGATGGGTGCTGTAGATATTGAATTTGATTTTATCTGTTCCTGTATTTGTTTTATATCCAATCTCTACAGGTTGAAGATTCACGGGTTTCAGAACGTTGTCATGTTTGTAATAATAGTCATTCCCTTTTTTTATAATTGTTTCTTCATACAAATCTGCGACGTCTGCTTCACTGGAAGTATGCATCCATCCACAGTGTTCATTGAAACCCTGGTAAACAAAAAACTGTCCCCAGGTTACCGCACCGTATGTATTGAGTCCTTCTTCACTCATCATGTGCACTTCAGGTCTGAAATAAAAAGTGACATGTGGATTGATGTAGAGCATTGCATTGCCGGAAATACTTTTAGATGGTGCGATGGCAAATCCATTTGATCCGATCAGCTGCTCATGATCTTTTTGTTTGAGATGCGTGAGATCAGATGATTTGCCTTCGTAAAAGTTTTGAATATCTTTTGCAGTCAGGTTGCTTGTTTGAATGGCTGAAATACTTCCATCGGTATAAGTCAATGGATACCAGGGTTTGAATTGTTTCAGCAATGCAGGTTTTACCTGGGGGTGGGTATATAGAAAATAGTTGACACCATCTGCGAATGCATTGAGCAGTTTTTTCATCCACTCGGGACTCTCATTGTAATCTTTCACGGATGCGGCGGAGTCGATGACCATTTTCACCAGGAGGTCTTCATATATATATTGCTCACCTTTTACTTCACTGGTTCTGCCCAGCATGGTGATATAATTCATTTCAACTCTTTGAAAGTCATCTTCGCATTGTGCATACAGCAATCCGAAAACACAATCCGCATCTGTTTTCCCGAATATGTGTGGGATGCCCCACTTGTCACGAACGATGTTGACTCTTTTAGAGGTCGATTCCCACCTGGCTATATCTTCCTTGGTTTGTGCAAACAGTGGTTGTACAAAGCATAGAAAAGATATGATCAATATATTTTTCATTGTTGGTTTTCTTTGAATACTCTGATAAAATTTTCTCCCAATATTTTTTTTATATCTTTTTTTGAGTAGCCTCTTTCTATCAATGCTTTTGTGATGAGGGGCATGTCTGCAACATCATTCAATTCTCTGGGAGTAGAATTGATTCCATCAAAATCAGATCCCAGTCCAACATGGTCTACTCCAATCAACTTCACAATATGATCGAGGTGATCGAGCAATTGAGCAAGTGTGGGTCTTGCGTCATCAATTTCATTTTTGTATTTTTCATTGATCCGCATGTTTGCAAAAAAATCACTTGGATTTAATTTTAGCAGGGAATCCTTTTCTGTCTGATGTCTTTGAATGAATGCACGGTTTTTTGCCGGGAAACTGCTGTCTACAAATCCGGAGTTGAAATTCAGGTGTATCACTCCCCCGTTTTTACCCAATGCTTTGATTTGGTCGTCTGTCATATTTCTTGGAACGGGACAAAGACTATAAGCACAGCTGTGTGAAGCGATGACAGGTTTTTTTGAAACGCGCACTGCATCATAAAAAGTTTTTTCACCAACATGTGAGATGTCAACAATCATGCCCAATTCATTCATGCGTTCTACTACTTTTTCTCCAAATGCATTGAGTCCATATGGATGTCCTAAATTATTTTTTGCTCTTTCATCTGCAGCAGAGCTTGCCCAATCTGTGCTGTTGTTCCAGGTCAGTGTCATGTAGCGTGCACCTCTTTTGTACAAACTGTCGAGGTAGTCAAGTCTGTCTTCCATCATATGTCCCCCTTCTACTCCCATCATGCAGCCCAGCATGCCTTTTTTGACGGCAGTTGCAAGGTCATTGGGTGATTTCACCAACATGGTATTGGTTGGATTTCTTTGTATGATGGCATACATGGAATCCATTTCTCTGTTGGCAAATGCAAAGGCAGTTCCCTTCCCGTAATTTTCATCACAGAAGATGGAGAATATTTGAATATCCAATCCACCTTCTTTCATTCTTTTCAGATCAGAGTGAGTGGTGCCTTTGAGTGATTGATCAAAACTTACTTTTTTTTCAATGCTTGTGCTGATGAAATCATTGTGTGTATCAATGACGGTGGCATCTTTGTGGATTTTTTGATAGGATTGTGCAGATAAAAAGAGGGTGAGGCAGGTACATACAGTAGCAAATGCAATCTTTTTCATTGTATACTTCAATTGGTATTGAAGTTAATGAAAAGGAGGTATTTATTTCAGGAGGGGTTTGGTAAGGATACCGGATTTAAAATATTTCGATGCATCCAATATGTATTGGTAGAACATGTATTGCTCTGAATAGGCCACCAGTTCATAGGATGGTCTGTATGCAATCATGAATTTTTCAAGATTCGTTCCGTTCAGTCCAGTGATTTGTCTCACCAGTTGTTTTGTAAACCTGCTGTCTACAAATTTTTGTTGTTCTTCTTCTATCAATCTGTTTTGCAAAGATCGAAGCGATTTGTTTCTTTTGAATCTAAATGAGTTGATGAGACTTGTCAAATCGAGTCCTGGTGTGCCTCCCATTGTACCCGTTTCTGAAAGTTGGAGTCCACCTCTTTCGAATTCAAATACCTTTCTGTATCGCTCTCTGTTTTCCAAGGAATCCTCTTTGTATGTTTTTTTGATGACCACAATTTCCTTCAGTGTCTTGTATTTGTCTTGTACAGTCACTTGCAGTGCAATATCAAATCCAGCCGGGTAATTGATTTCTTTGACAGGGAAGTAGACAGTTGATTTCCCAAGGAAAGTAAAAGTCACAGAATCATTTCTGTCAACGTTCATGCCATATCTGCCGATGGAGTCGGTATAGGTGACCATACCTTTTTTGGTTGAAACTTTTACAGATGGAACTGCCACCATTCTTGTTGAGTCATATACCCTGCCCGTCAGCCAGATTTGTGATTTGGAATGGAAGGCGGAGAAGAGGAGAAATGATGATATGATGATTTTCTGCAGCAAGTATCAATGTTGTTGGATCCATTTCTCGATTTGGGCGGGGAAATGTTGGTGTTCGAGTGCGTGTATTTTTTCGGCAAGCGATGCAGGGGTATCCTTTTCATCAATCGATACAGCAGTCTGGAAAATGGTTTTACCATGGTCATACTCCTCATCCACCAGGTGGATGGTGATACCGCTTTCCTTCTCTCCCGCCTCTAGGACGGATTGGTGAACATGCTCACCGTACATTCCTTTGCCGCCATATTTGGGTAAAAGGGCTGGATGTATATTGATGATCTTTTCTGGGTATGCCTGGATCAGGTTATCTGGAATTTTCCAAAGGAATCCTGCCAGCACTATATGTGTAATATTTTGATTTTCAATGTATTCTACATATTTTCTGGATTCATAAAATCCCTGTTTTTCCAAAAGCAGGGTAGGAATCTGATGTCTTGCTGCAATATCCAGCACACCTGCACCTGGCTTATTGCATACAATCAATTTTACATATATATTTTTATGATTATCAAGGTATTGTATGATTTTTTCTGCATTGCTTCCCTTTCCCGAGGCAAAAACTGCGATCTGGGCAGGGGCAGGTCCTATGAGTTTCATTCTGCGGAGGATTTTCTTTTCATAATTCCAGAAGAATTTGAATTGACCGAAGAAGAATGAAACGATCAGGATGATGACCTGATAGCCAAAGATCAGGACCAGCAAGCGCAAAGCCAGTCTAAGTTCCCTGTCGTTTACGGGATCCAGTTGAAGCCACTCAGTGATGCTTCTTGAAATATATGCTGTAAGGGTTCCGGTGGTTGCGAATGTGCAAAGAATTAGCACCAGTTGTCTGGGGGTGACTTTCCATTTCTTTTGCAGGCTTTTAAACATGGTGCAAAGAGAAGAAAAAAATCAACTGCTCCACCTCTATTTGAACTGTTAAATATTTTATGATGAAGATCATACAATTTTATGACAATTCCCATTTGTTTAGCGTTGTAAAGCATTGAATAGCAGTCCCGATCGACATCAAAAAAAAATTAACAATGTTGATATATTGTTGAATTCATGCAGTAAATTTGCGGCCAACCATAGGTGCCCAACAATTTCAACACAATTCACTGAGGGTATGAATACGAAAAAAGGCTTTTTCAAAAATTTATTTTCCGCAACTATTTTATTGACTTTCTTGACCTTATCGCTTGTTGCAGATGCACAAGACGGGAAGGCTTTGTTCAACCAAAAATGTGCTTCCTGTCACGCGATAGATAAGCAGTTGGTGGGACCAGCATTGAAAGGCGTTGAAGATCGTTGGGACGACAAAAAGATGTTGTATGAGTGGGTAAGAAACAGTGCAGCTGTTATCAAAAAAGGGTATCCACGTGCTGTTGCAGTGTACAATGAGTACAACAAAATTCAGATGACTGCATTCCCTGAATTGAAGGATGGAGACATCGATGCAATCTTAACATACATCAACGAAGGTGGCGCAAAAGCCGCTGCTGCTGCAGCTCCTGCTGCTGGAGGAACTTCTCCTGAAGCACAAACAAGTGAATCAGATTCTAATTTGTTGTATGGAATTCTCACACTCATTCTTGCAGTGATTGCTTTGATTTTGTTGCAGGTTAACAGCAATCTCAGAAAAATGTCGGATGAAGCAGAAGGCACTGCAGCTGCTGAACCTGTTCCTTTTTATCGCAACAAGGTATACATCGCTGTATTTGCGATCATGTTGTTTTTGGGCGGAGGTTATTTATTATTTCAGGGTGCACAGGGATTGGGACGTTCACAAAATTATCAGCCTGAGCAACCGATATTCTATTCACATACAGTACACGCTGGTATCAATCAAATCAACTGTTTGTATTGTCACGGTGGTGCTCAGGAAAGCAAGCATGCAAATATTCCATCAGTGAATGTTTGTATGAACTGTCACATGGGCATCAATGAATATGCAAAGGGTCCGAAGTTGTACCGTGAAGATGGAACAGAAGTAGATGGTACTGCAGAAATTCAGAAGTTGTATAAATATGCTGGTTGGAATCCAACCACCAAACAATATTCTAGTGAAGGCAAACCCATCGAATGGGTTCGCATCCACAACCTCCCTGATCACGTTTATTTCAATCACGCACAACACGTGAATGCAGGAAAGCAGCAGTGTCAAACCTGTCACGGTGAAATCCAGAAAATGGATGAAGTGTATCAGTTTTCTGATTTGAGTATGGGATGGTGCGTGAATTGTCACAGAGAAACAAAAGTTCAGTTCACCGATAATAAATTCTACAGCATTTACGAGAAGTTTCACGAGGACATGAAGAACAAGAAATTGGACAGCGTGACGGTAGAAAAAATTGGTGGAACAGAATGTCAGAAGTGTCACTATTAATATATACGCAAAACAACTCATCCCCAAGTTCAACCCAACCATAGTTATGAAGCAAAAAAAATACTGGCAGAGTTTTGGTGAATTGAAGAGCAGTGAAAATTACCAGGAAAGGGTACAAGACGAATTCAATGAATTATTGGATGCAACTTCTCCGCGCAGGGACTTCCTGAAATATCTCGGATTCAGCACAGCCGCTGCCGCTGCAGCTGCAAGCTGTGAGATGCCTGTGAAGAAGAGCATTCCATATTTGAACAAACCAGATACCATCATCCCAGGTGTTGCCAATTATTATGCAACCACTTACACATTGGATGGTGATGCTGTTCCGGTTGTTGCGAAGGTGCGTGATGGAAGACCCATCAAAATTGAAGGAAATGATCTTTCCAGTATCACCAACGGTGGAACATCTGCACGTGTGCAGGCTTCTGTGTTGGGTTTATATGATACTGCTCGTTTGCGTTTCCCTCTTGCAAATGGCAAAGAGGTGAGCACATTTGATGCATTTGATAAAATGGTTGCAGAAGGGCTAGGTAAAATTGCCGGGAAGCAAGTGGTGTTGTTGACAGAAACCATTTCTTCTCCCACAACAAAAAATGTAATCGCATCTTTTCTTGCAAAATATCCAGGTGCTCGTCATGTTCAGTATGATGCACTTTCTGCCAGCGGATTGCTGAATGCCAATCAGTCATCATTCGGCAAAAGGGCTATTCCATCATATCAATTTGATAAAGCAACAACAATTGTTGGTTTAGAGGCAGATTTTCTCGGAACATGGTTGAGTCCAGTTGAATATGCACGTCAGTATGCTGCAGGAAGAAAAATCAATCAGCAGCATCCTGAGATGAGCAAGCATATTCAGTTTGAGAGCATGTTGAGTCTCACAGGTGCGAATGCAGATGATCGTTTTGTTCATCGTCCTTCTGAAGCCGCAGCAGTTGCTTTGAATTTGTATGCTGCAATCGGCGGATCAGTCAGTGCCCCTGCATTGAGCGATGATCGTTTGAAAAAAGGAATCAAGTTGGCTGCTGATGCATTGAAAGCATCTGGCAATGCCTCTTTGGTGGTGAGCGGAAGCAATGATGCAACTGTTCAATTGATTGTAAATGCCATCAATCATCAATTGGGTGCGTATGGCAATACGATTGATTGGGGAACCACATTGAATACCCGTCAGGGTGATGATGCTGCCATGGTGCAGTTGGTAAAAGATATGAACGATGGTGCTGTTGGTGCCTTGTTCATTCATGGTGTGAATCCTGTGTATGATTATTTTGATGCAAAGAAATTTGAAAGCGGATTGGCGAAAGTCGCTGTATCTGTTTCTTTCAATGATAGAGAAGATGAAACAAGTGTATTGTGTAAATATCAAATCGCTGATCATCATTTCCTCGAGAGTTGGGGTGACGCAGAAATGAAATCTGGATATGTGAGTTTCATCCAGCCTACCATTGCTCCTTTGTTCAAAACAAGAGCTTTTCAAACTTCATTGTTAAAGTGGAGTGGCAACGATACTTCATACGGCGATTATTTCAAGCAATACTGGAGCAGCAAGTTTGGATCACAGGCTGCATGGGACAAGGCATTGCGTGATGGTATTGTTGAAACACCTGCTGCAGCAAGCGCAGGTTCATACAACGGGTCAGCTTTTGCAAGTGCTGCATCAACCGTAACTGCTGGAAAGAATACCGGTAAAGAAATTGTCCTCTATTCAAAAGTTGCACTGGGTTCTGGTAAAGAAGCCAACAATCCTTGGTTGCAAGAAATGCCAGATCCGATTACGAAGGCAACATGGGACAACTATGCAGTCATTTCTTTTGCTACTGCAAAAGAGTTGGGCATCAAGGTGGATGATAACTATGAAGTAGAAGTAAAAAAACCTGTTGTAAAAATTACAGTAGGTCAAAAAGAAATAATGCTTCCCGTACTCGTTGTTCCTGGCATGCACAAGGATGTGATTGCCATTGCAGTGGGTTATGGAAGATCTGAGAAAGCTGGCAAGGCCGCAGCCAACGTAGGAAAGAATGTGTTTTCATGGGTTGGGTTCAACAATACATTCTCCTATACTGTTGCCAATGCAGCAGTTGAGAAAACAAATGAGACCTTCAAGCTTGCATATACACAAACGCATAATCAATATGAGGGACGTGATGAAGTGATCCGCGAATATGCGCTGGGAGAATTCAAAAAGAATCCAACCATTCTCAAAGACAAGCGCAATGAGTTGGTGGAAGATTACGCAAAAGAAACAGGAGATTTTCGTGCAGAGGGAACCCTGTATCCCAATTATCCTTATCCAGGTGCGAAATGG
Source organism: Bacteroidota bacterium (assembly GCA_041159435.1). Taxonomy (GTDB): domain Bacteria; phylum Bacteroidota; class Bacteroidia; order Chitinophagales; family Chitinophagaceae; genus Pollutibacter. The sequence goes on from JBEAYH010000075.1 coordinate 26,007, forward strand.
GGAATGAGCATTGACTTGAACTCCTGTATCGGTTGTGGTGCTTGTACTGTTGCATGTACTTCAGAAAACAACGTTGCAGTGGTGGGCAAGTCAGAAGTCTTGCGTTCTCATGAAATGCACTGGTTGAGAATCGATCGTTATTATGCAACATACAGAGATGATACAGGCAATGACAATCTCGATGATTTGAACGTAGTGTTCATGCCTATGCTTTGTCAGCATTGCGACAACGCTCCCTGCGAGAATGTTTGTCCGGTGAATGCAACCAACCACAGCAGTGAAGGTTTGAATCAAATGACATATAACCGTTGTATCGGTACACGTTATTGTGCCAACAACTGTCCTTATAAAGTACGTCGCTTCAATTGGGCTGATTATTATGGAGCTGATAGCTTCGGCGACAATCAGCGTGGTGTGTTGGATGATTCAGTGATGATGATGAACGAAGATCTTACAAGGATGGTATTGAATCCGGATGTAACGGTAAGATCACGTGGTGTAATTGAAAAATGTTCTTTCTGTGTACAGCGTTTGCAGGAAGGAAAACTCAAAGCGAAAAAAGAAAACAGACCGCTTGAAACTGGTGCTGATGGAAAGTGGGATGTCAAAACTGCTTGTCAGCAGGCTTGTCCAACCAACGCCATCGTATTTGGCAATGTAAATGATAAGAACAGCCCTGTGAGCAAGATCCGCAACGAGGAACAGACGAACAGATTGTTCTATTCATTGGAACAGATTCACGTGTTGCCAAGTGTGAGCTACCTCGCGAAGATCAGAAATACGGATCGTCACGTTGGTGTAGCAGAAGAAGAGCATGCAGCACCTGCAGCACATGGTGAACACAAGGAAGAGAAAAAAGAGGCAGCGGCACATTAAAAAATTAGAGAGTATTATCTCATAAACGACCAAGCATGAGTCAGACAAAGTACGAATCACAGTTAAGAGAACCATTGGTAAATGGTAACAAAACCTATGGTCAGGTAACAAACGACATTGTGCATACCATCGAAGTAAAACCAACCCGTTTGTGGTACATTGGTTTTTATGTTTCTGTTGCCCTGTTGTTGTTTGGTGTTTACTCTGTATATCGTGAGGTGACTTACGGTATCGGGCAGTGGAATGTAAACAAAACCATTGGATGGGGTTGGGATATCACCAACTTCGTATGGTGGGTTGGTATCGGTCACGCTGGTACGCTGATCTCTGCCATCTTGTTGTTGTTTCGTCAGGGTTGGAGAACAGGTGTAAACAGAGCTGCTGAGGCGATGACCATCTTTGCGGTGATGTGTGCCGGTCAGTTCCCGATCTTCCACATGGGAAGGGTTTGGATGGCGTTCTTCACGTTGCCTTATCCAAATACACGCGGACCTTTGTGGCCCAATTTCAATTCACCGTTGTTGTGGGACGTGTTTGCGATTTCAACTTATTTCACCGTTTCATTATTGTTCTGGTATTCTGGCTTGTTGCCTGATATGGCTACCATCAGAGACCGTGCCAAAACAAAATTGCGTAAACATTTATACGGCATCGCTTCATTTGGTTGGAGCGGAAGCACCAAACACTGGCAGCGTCATGAGAGCTTGTCGCTTGTACTTGCCGGACTCTCTACGCCGCTTGTATTGTCAGTGCATACCATTGTATCGTTCGACTTTGCTACTTCGGTCGTACCAGGATGGCATACCACCATCTTCCCTCCTTACTTTGTTGCGGGTGCGATCTTCTCTGGATTTGCAATGGTGCAAACCCTGATGTTGATCACCAGAAAAGTAATGAATCTCCAAGATTACATTACACTCGGACACATCGAAGCAATGAACAAGGTGATTGTATTGACCGGATCCATTGTGGGTTGTGCATACTTGACAGAGTTGTTCATGGCATGGTACAGCATGGTACCATTTGAACAGGATATATTCTTTAAATACAGAATTGCTGGTCCTTACGGTTGGAGCTATTGGTTGATGATGACCTGTAACGTGATTTCTCCACAGTTGTTCTGGTTCAGAAAATTGAGAAGAAATGTAACCTTCACTTTCATCATGAGTATCGTGGTAAACATTGGTATGTGGTTCGAGCGTTTCGTGATCATCGTATCATCTTTGTACCGCGATTATCTTCCATCATCTTGGTCAGTATACTACAGACCATCGATTTGGGAAGTTGGTTTCTATCTCGGAACATTCGGATTGTTCTTCACCTGTTATTTCCTTTTCTCAAAATATTTCCCGGTAATCGCTATTGCAGAAATCAAGCATGTGTTGAAGACAACCGGTGAAAGCTATAAAGATGAGATGAGTACATTGGAACAAAAAGGAGCTGATAGCTTCTTTGAAGAAATGCACCATGATCATCACGAAGAGGGAAGCGTTAAAGTAGCACATCACTAATAAAAAGAAAAAATTATACAATGGCGATGAAAAAATTTGTGGTAGGATGTTTTGAGGACGAAAAAGTTCTCTTCCCTGCCGTAGCCAAAGTAAGAAAGGCTGGATACAAAATCCACGATGTCTATACTCCGTTTCCTGTGCATGGATTGGACAAGGCAATGGGATTGAGGGATACGAGTCTGCATACTGCTGGATTCCTGTTCGGTTTGATTGGAACAACCACTGCTGTAACATTCATGACTTGGGTGTTTACAAAAGATTGGCCAGTCAACATCGGCGGTAAACCCAACTTTGCATTGCCGGCCTGGATTCCCATCACGTTTGAATTGACTGTTTTGTGTGCAGCAGTTGGAATGGTATTGTCATTTCTCTATATCTGTCAATTGGCGCCGTTTGTGAAAAGACATCATTTTCATGCACGCGCTACAGATGATTTGTTTGTGATGGTGATTGAATGCGGTGAAAAGACCAATGAATCTGAACTCAGCTCTTTCCTGAACAGTGCAGGTGCAACTGAAATCAATACGCAGGTTGCTGAAGAAGGATGGTGGATTGGCAGATACGACAAAGAGCAGGAATTGTATAAACAAACCAATATTGCATAATTAAAGCGGCGAAGGGTTCGAAGCGATCATAAAACGACACAGAGATGAAAAGATCAACACTTGTTTTTTTAGGAATGACAGCACTGGTGGTGATGGCGGTTAGTTGCAGTGATGTGAAAAGAACGCCAGGCAAGGTATACATGCCAGACATGGCTTACAGCCGTGCGTATGAAACCTATTCTACGAATCCTGTTTTTGCAGATGGAAGAACAAGTCAGGGTCCGGTTGCCGGAACTGTAAAGCGCGGGGATGATTATCCTGTGCACATCGAGCAAGATGCCATTGGAGATACATCTAATTATTATGCATCTCGTCAAATGCCCAATCCGGTTCAATCTCTCACAGATGCTCAATTGAAAGAGACGGAGCGTTTGTACTTGATCAACTGTGGTATCTGCCATGGTGCCAAGTTAGATGGAAACGGTCCTTTGTGGAACAACGGCGATGGCCCTTATCCATCCAAGCCAGCAACATTGGTGGGTGATGCAAAATATGAATCCATGCCAGAGGGACAAATGTTCTATTCACTCACATTCGGAAAGAATCTGATGGGAAGTTATGCTTCACAGTTGTCTGCAAAGCAACGCTGGGAAGTGATCCATTATATCAAAGTAAAACAAGGTAAAATCAAAACTGCTGCTGCGTCAAATGATAGCACTGCAGTTGCGATGAAATAATAACAAGAACGTATTAAATAATCAGGGATGATCAAGCAACAATTTGAGATTTCAGCGGGGTATAAAAAATGGACCAACATACTATTGGGTGTGGGTGGATTGGCATTTGTGTTGGGAGTTGTATTCCTCGGCATGAGCAAAGACGAACTGGCGCAAACAAGATTTTGGTCGGTTTTGTTACAGAACAGCACGTTCTTTCTCCTGGTTGTAAATGCAAGCATGTTTTTCATTTGCGTTACAACTTTGGCGATGGGCGGATGGCAGATGGCATTCCGCAGAGTGCCTGAAGCAATCTCCAGTGTCGTGCCTGTATTCTCCATCCTTGCATTGTTGGTGTTTGTTGGAATCATCTTCGGACACAAACACGGGATATATCATTGGTTGGACAAGGACCATGTAGCCCATGATCCGATATTAAAAGGGAAGGTTGCGTTTTTGAATCCTACCTTCTTTATGGTATGGACCATCATCACATTGGCACTCTGGTCGTTTGTGGGGGCGAAGATGAGAAAGCTTTCATCTCAAGCAGATGAGAATATGGATCAGGAAATTTCTAAGAAATTCATTTGGAACAATACTGTTTGGGCTGCGGTGTTCATCGTATTCTTCGCGTTGACTGTTGGATCTACCATTCCATGGTTGTGGTTGATGAGCATTGATGCACACTGGTATTCTACCATGTACAGCTGGTATACTTTTGCAAGTACGTTTGTTGCCGGTATGTCACTGGTTGCCATTTTCGTGGTCTACTTGAAGAACCAGGATTATCTTGAATACGTAAGCGAAGAGCATTTGCATGATCTAGGAAAATTCATGTTTGCTTTTTCTGTGTTCTGGACTTACCTCTGGTATTCTCAGTTCATGTTGATCTGGTATGCAAATATCCCAGAAGAAACCATTTATTTCAAACCACGCTTACAAGGTGCATACAGGGGAATTTTCTTCCTGAATCTGATCATCAACTTTGTACTTCCTTTCTTGCTCTTGATGAGAAGGGGTTCAAAGAGAAATTATACTAGCATGACTTTTGTGGCTGTATTGATCATACTTGGACACTGGGTTGATTTTTACCAAATGGTAATGCCCGGAACCATGCATGAACATTACAGTTTGGGTTGGTTCGAGTTTGGAATTTTAATATTCTATGCGGGATTGATCATGTATTTCGTGGGACGCGGTTTGAGCAAGAAGCCTTTGTTAGCAGTGCATCATCCTTTTGTAAAAGAAAGCTTGATTCACCATACTTAAAACATAATTCATTAACTAAACATACGTAAGATCATGTCGGGTTATTTCATCTTAGCAATCTTGACGCTTGCCTTTGTGGTCACATTTCAGATTGCAAAAGCAAGTGAGTACGTCTCTGTATTGAAAGGAGAAGAGAAGTCATTCAGGCAGAACAACCGCGTGAATGCATTCCTGTTCATCCTGTTTTTGGTATTGGGACTGATTGGTGCCTGGTGGTGCAATGAAATGTATTTCAAAAAAACATTGATGGCACAGCCTGCAGCATCAGATCATGGTGAAAAGGTTGATTTCATGTTGTGGATTACATTTGCTGTAACCGGCGTGGTTTTTCTGATCACACAAATTCTGCTGTTCTGGTTCTCCTTTAAATATCAATACACAGAAAAACGAAAGGCTTTCTATTTTCCGCACAACAATAAACTTGAGTTGATCTGGACCGTAGTTCCTGCCATCTTCTTGACAGTGCTCGTGGGATTGGGTATGTTCTATTGGTTTAAAATGACAGGAGATGCTCCGAAAGATTCACAATTGGTGGAGATCACTGGAAAACAATTCAACTGGCTGGTGAGGTATCCTGGTAAGGACAATGTATTTGGAAGAAAAAATTACAGACTCACCGATGCATCCAACGGCAACGCACTGGGCGTTGATTGGGAAGACGGTGCGAGTCATGATGATATCGAAGCAACCGAAGTACACTTGGTTGTTGGCAAACCAGTTCAATTGGTCATTGGCGCACAGGATGTGATTCATGATGTTGGATTGGTTCACTTCAGGATGAAAATGGACGCTGTTCCAGGCATCCCCACTACCATGTGGTTTACTCCAAAGTATACCACTGCCCAGATGAAAGAAATTACTGGCAACAAAGATTTTGTATATGAAATTTCATGCGACCAAATGTGTGGAAGCGGACATTACTCCATGAGAGGAGTGATTGTTGTGGAAACACAGGAAGAGTTCGATGCATGGATGGCTTCCAAGAAACCACAATATGTTACTGTGAAAGAGGCAGCTGCTCCTGCAACTGCTGACAGCTCAGCAACATCCAAACCACTTGCACAATTGAATTAAAGAGGAAAAAGAAAAAAAATTACAATGAGTAGCGAAACAATCACACACGGACAAGCAGCGGTACACACAGCTGCACATGCGCATGATGAACATGGACATGATCATCATCACGAAGAGTCGTTTCTTACCAAGTACATTTTCAGCACTGATCACAAAATGATTGGTAAGCAGTTTTTGATTACGGGAATGATTTGGGCCATCATTGGCGGATTGTTCTCCGTTTTATTCCGTCTGCAACTCGGTTATCCTGAGATGAGTTTTCCTTTTTTGGAAGACCTCTTTGGAAAGTGGGCTGCTGGGGGTCGTATTACCAATGAATTTTATTATGCATTGGTTACCATGCACGGTACCATCCTGGTGTTCTTTGTATTGACAGCAGGTTTGAGTGGAACATTTGCCAATATTTTGATTCCACTTCAAATTGGTGCGCGTGATATGGCATCCGGATTTTTGAACATGTTGAGTTACTGGTTTTTCTTCCTTGCGAGCGTTGTGATGTTCGCATCACTCTTCCTGCAAACAGGTCCCGCTTCAGGTGGTTGGACCATCTACCCTCCGCTCAGTGCATTGGGACAAGCCAGTGAAGGTTCAAAGCTTGGAATGGATTTCTGGTTGATATCCATGGCGCTCTTCATTGTATCTTCCTTGTTGGGTGGATTGAATTATATCTCTACTATTTTGAACTTGCGTACAAAGGGGATGAGCATGACGAGAATGCCACTTACCATGTGGGCCATCTTCTTCACCGCAGTACTGGGTGTATTATCTTTCCCTGTGTTGTTGTCTGGTGCGGTATTGTTGTTGTTTGACAGAAACCTCGGTACCAGCTTCTACTTATCTGAAATAGTTGTGAAAGGAGAAATTCTTCCAAACGAAGGCGGATCTGCCATTCTTTTCCAGCACCTGTTCTGGTTCCTGGGTCACCCTGAAGTATATATTATTCTTTTGCCAGCGATGGGAATGGTTTCAGAAATTTTATCTGTGAATTCACGCAAGCCCATCTTTGGTTATTTGGCGATGGTTGGTTCATTGTTTGCAATTTGTATTCTTGCCTTCCTCGTGTGGGCACACCATATGTTCGTAACCGGATTG
>JBEAYH010000080.1:0-16381 GCA_041159435.1 Bacteroidota bacterium
ACTCTGTTGTACAGAAGTGACGCGTTGAAGCTTTCTGAAGTCCACTGAAATCCGGCATTGATGAGGTAAGGAGATTGACCCTGAAGCGGTCTAGCTGCGGTTGTTTCTTTGCTGCCTGCACCCAGGTCATTGAATTTAACTTCTGAGCGGGTATAGGTATAATTACCAAAAAAGAATAAATTTTTCAATGCAGCAGATAAGAACTCCATGCCTTTTCTGACCTCAACTTCCACCCCGAATGTCTTGGCATTGATGGCATTCTGATAAAAATACCTTCTGGAATCCGCATTGCTCGCAGGATCTAACCTGAATTCAATTGGATCAGTGAAATCTTTATAAAATGCTCCTATGGTGATGGATTCATTTGACTTGGGATACCATTCATATCTAGCATCATAATTAAGTATAGAAGATCTTCTCAAACTGGTATCTCCCTTTACTCCATAATTTGTTTCATAGTCGAAGAATGCAAATGGGGCGAGTTCACGAAACTCTGGACGTGCAACTGTCCTGCTAGCGGAAAGCCTTAGGTTTTGCTTATTATCAAGACTGTACATCACATTTGCCGATGGCAGGAAGTCCCACTTCTTGGTTAATAAAACACTTCTCTCACCGGTTTGAATTTTTGATGTGAGCAGCTGTTGAAAATTCTCAGCCCTCAAGCCCCAAACCACTCTTAGATCATTGAACTTGTTGTCCATCATCATATAGGCTGCATTCAAAATAGACGCACCAAAGTATCTATCCTGGTTGTTGGTAAAATCCTCCAAGATATATCCTGCATTGCCCATGTTGGAAGGCCGGAATGCAGCAATCAGCTCTTTGTTGGCGTTGGATGCGACAAAGGAATTGAAATTGGTAATGTTGTATCTGAAAATTCTGCTGCGAAAATCCCTTACCCTTGTTAAGTTCGATCCGCCAAACTTCAGGGTTTGTTTGTCTTTACCGCCCCAATTCATGGGCACGATGAACTGCCCAGTTGTTCCCACACTGAAGTCCTTTAAATCGCTGTAGAATCTCCTGGTATCATCTGGGTCAATCTCATAAGGATCAGTTGTTCCGATTCTTCTGGCATACAGGGCACTTCTGAGGTCGGGTTGCTTTTTCCAATTGTACCCACCATTGCCGTTCCATTTGAATTTGATTCCCGAATTCGTGAGCTGATGTTCACCCTCCAACTGCGTACTGAAAAGAGTCCGTTGATTGAGGAATGATGAATAAAACTTGATATCATTCAAACGATTGGTATTGTATCCTGTTCTTGAATAATAGTTGTCTTCAAAAAATTGATTGAAAATATTTTTGAAAGAAACCTTGGATCTTTTTTTAACGTAAGAGAGATTCAAGACTGCCCCATTTGTGACCTGAAAATGGTTTTGTTGGTCGTTGTATTCAAATACATTTTTACCATCGGCCTCGTAGAAAGCTCTCCCTACGTTGTACATTAATCTGGCATTTCTGTAGTTGATACTAAGCAGCGTTCCCAACTGTCCCCCATTCTTGAATGAATGGGTATTTGCATAGGTAATAACATAATTCTTGATGGGTTCAGCACTGCGAACTTGTTCAACATATGCATCACCACTGAAAAGTTTTGTCAATTCGATTTGCTTATTAAGACCAGCAGCATTTTTACCCAATACACGGTACTCCTGTGCTGTTTTTGGAAAACTATCGGGAAGATTTCTGGAGCCGTCATCAAATCCCAACCAATCGAATCTGTTGCGTGCATTGCTGGTAAAATCACGGAAAGTGGATTGGTTGTTATAACCAAAACCTATTCCTACACTCAGTACTCTTTTTGTCGGTATGTCACGCGTGTTTACCTGAACAAGTCCACCTGAAAATTCTCCTGTATACTCTGGTGTAGCTGTCTTGTTGATGATGATGTTATCAATCATTGCTGCAGGAAGCATATCAAATGAAAATGCTTTCTTATCTGGCTCTGTACTCGGAAGCAAAGCACCGTTGAGCATTGCAGAATTGTACCTATCGGACAATCCTCTTACTATCACAAAACGGTTGTCCTGGATTGATGCACCACTTACACGCTTCAATACTTCTCCTGTATTTTTATCCGGAGTTCTTTTGATAAAATCAGCCGCCAAACCATTGGAAAGAGAAGTGTTGTTTTTTTGGAAGCTGATCAAAGCCACGGTGCTTTCTTGTCTGCGAGTAGATCTGATTACAATTGCTTCCCCGGTAACGATTTTAGGTTCCAACACTATTACCAGTTCTTCATTGATGGAAGAAGCATCCACTTCGGAGACCAATTTTGAATTGTACCCTGTAGAAGATACCAGCAATGTATATTTTTTATTTTTCTCTAAGCTGAGTCTGAAAACACCTTCCACATTTGCAGAAAATTGTTTGTTGGTCTCCTCAATTTTGATCGTTGCCCCTGCAATAGGTTCATTTCTCAGGTTGATGACTTTACCCAGGACACTGACAGTTTGAGCATTGGATACGATAGAAAATATGGTGGCAAATAATAATACCAATGTTCTCACAATTCCTCTGTTGATCATAAATAGAATTATAGTGCAAATAAACTGCCCGACTATTGCCCACCTGTTAATGCAGCATGAACCTATTGTAATGCGAATGTTACCCCATTGTTAACAGGTGGGATATCTGTTGATAAGTAAAAAAAATGCATCTTTGTCACTCAATTTTTGCTCATGAAAGGCATCATTCTGGCCGGAGGCTCTGGCACAAGACTCTACCCTATCACCTATGCAATCAGTAAACAAATCATGCCTGTATATGACAAGCCCATGATTTACTACCCCTTGTCTACTCTCTTGCTATCAGGCATCAAGGACATCCTTATCATATCTACACCCCAAGACTTGCCCCAGTTCAAAAAGCTGTTTGGGGATGGAAGCCAGATTGGTGTGAACTTCAGCTATGCTGAACAGCCCCTTCCCAATGGACTTGCTCAGGCATTTGTGATTGGAGAAGAATTTATTGGAAACGATTCATGTGCCCTGGTTTTAGGAGACAATATCTTTTATGGAATGGGACTCGGTAAAATGCTGGAAAAAAATGCGAATCCAGATGGTGGGATTGTATACGCGTATCAGGTAAGTGACCCTGAGCGTTATGGTGTTGTTGAGTTTGATGAGAACATGAAAGCGATCTCCATAGAAGAAAAACCACAACATCCAAAAAGTAAATTTGCGGTACCCGGACTCTACTTCTACGATAACAATGTTGTGGAAATTGCGAAAAATATCAAGCCCTCCAAAAGAGGCGAATACGAAATCACGGATGTGAATCTTGAATATCTAAAGAGAGGAAAACTCAGTGTATCCGTATTGGACAGAGGGACAGCATGGCTGGATACCGGCACATTTGATTCACTTATGCAAGCATCTCAGTTTATACAGGTTATTGAACAAAGACAGGGAATTAAAATTGCATGTATTGAAGAAATTGCATGGAGAAAAGGCTTCATCAATACCGATCAATTGGTGAAACTGGCAGAGCCGCTGCTCAAAAGTGGATATGGAAAATATTTAATGGACCTTATCAATTAATACAATGTCTAAGAAAGTCCTGGTTACAGGTGGCTCTGGCTATATCGGATCGCATACGCTTGTTGACCTTATTGAAAATGGATATGAACCAATATCAGTTGACAATAATTCAAGATCAACAGTTGGGATGCTAGAGGGTGTTGAAAAAATCACCGGACAAAAAATAAAAAATTACAAAGTAGACCTTTGCAATTTTGAAGAAACCAGGGCCATATTCGAAGAGAATGCCGACATCTGCGGTGTGATTCATTTTGCGGCTTACAAAGCAGTTGGAGAATCGGTCGAACAACCTTTGTTGTATTTTCAAAACAACATGCAATCACTGATCCATGTGATGCAGTGCATTGAAGCGTTCAAGGTTCCAAATTTTGTATTCTCTTCCTCCTGCACAGTATATGGAAATCCAGATCTAATACCAGTTACAGAGGAGACCCCTAGAAAGCAGGCTGAATCTCCGTATGGACTGACAAAACAGATGGGTGAACAAATGATTGAAGCATTCGCTGCTGCAAACAAGTCAACCCATTCAATCCTTCTCAGGTATTTCAACCCCGCCGGCGCCCATGCATCTGCATTGATTGGAGAACTTCCGATTGACAGACCACAGAACCTAACCCCTGTCATCACGCAAACTGCCATCGGAAAAATTGAAAAACTGACAGTCTTCGGAAACGATTATAATACAAGAGACGGATCCTGTATGAGAGACATGATCCATGTTTGCGATCTTGCACATGCACATACATTGGCTTTGAATTATTTGATGGGTAACAAGAACCAACAGAATTGTGAGGTTTTCAATATTGGCTCTGGAGACGGCATTACAGTGCTGGAATGCATCCATGCATTTGAAACAACCACAGGTGTGAAACTCAATTATGTTATTGGACCCAGACGAGCAGGTGATGTGATTGCCATCTATGCGAACAACGACAAAGCCAGAAAAGTATTGGGCTGGTCACCTCAATATGATATCAATGATATCATGAGAAGTGCATGGAAATGGGAGCAATACATCCAGCATCTCCCCACACATCTACATTTGCCAAACAAGCGCTTGAATTAAGGGATTTTTTAACGCCGTATTCAGCCAAAACCCTCAATTAGTATTAATTTGCAGCAAATATTATTTCCATGTTAGATAGCATTCAGGTAAGCGGACAAAAAGATACTAGAAGTGGTTTTGGAGATGGCATTTTTGAATTGGGCAAAACAAATCCAAATGTTGTTGCCTTGACAGCCGATCTTGCAGGATCACTTAAACTGAATGCCTTCATCAAAGCTTTTCCAGAAAGATTCTTCCAGTGCGGCATTGCAGAAGCCAACATGATTGGAATTGCAGCGGGACTCACCATTGGAGGAAAAATTCCTTTCACAACTACATTTGCCAATTTCTCGACTGGAAGGGTGTACGATCAAATCAGACAATCTGTTGCCTACTCAGGAAAGAATGTAAAAATATGTGCATCGCACGCTGGACTCACACTCGGTGAAGACGGTGCTACCCATCAGATTCTTGAAGACATTGGACTGATGAAGATGCTGCCTGGCATGACCGTGATCGTGCCATGTGACTACAATCAAACCAAAGCAGCTACGATTGCAATCGCTGAATATGAAGGTCCCGTTTACCTAAGATTTGGAAGACCCGTTTGGCCTATTTTCACATCTGCTGATGAAAAATTTGTCATCGGAAAAGCTCAACAACTAGCTGAAGGCAACGATGTTTCCATTTTTGCATGTGGTCACCTCGTTTGGAAAGCAATAGAAGCTGCCAAACAGCTGAAAGAAAAAGGCATACATGCAGATGTAATCAACCTGCATACCATCAAGCCATTGGATGAAAAAGCAATCATTGCCTCGTTGAAAAAAACCGGTTGCGCTGTAACAGCAGAGGAACACAATGTCATTGGTGGAATGGGTGACAGTGTTGCACAGGTTGCTGCAAAACATTGTCCCACTCCAATTGAAATGATTGGCACACAGGATACTTTTGGCGAAAGCGGTACACCAACTGAACTTCTCAAGAAATACGGATTGGACAGTGAATTCATTGTGGCGGCTGCTGAAAAAGCCATCGCAAGAAAAAAGTCATAAGTGTTGATGTTGCATCAGGCCGACGATAACGAGCTGGTAAGACTTTTCAAACAACATATTGATCGGGAAAAGGCATTCACAACCATTGTTAAACGTTACCAAGAAAAAGTATACTGGCAGATCAGAAGATTGGTAGTCAGCCATGATGATGCAGATGATGTGATGCAACAAGTGTTCATCAAAGTTTGGAATGGACTCGATCATTTCAGGGAAGATGCTAAACTGTTTACATGGCTTTACAGAATAGCCGTCAATGAGTCACTCAGTTTCCTAGAGCAACAAAAAAAACGTACTACTGTTTCATTTGAAGATATAAGTGCATCTGTCGAGCAAAAACTGATTCAGGAAAAAGGCTTTGATGAAAAAGAGGCCATGTGGAAACTACAGAAAGCAATCCAGCTGCTACCGGAAAAGCAACGTGCTGTCTTCAATTTGCGCTATTTCGAGGAGATGCCCTATGAACAAATGAGCGAAGTACTGGAAACATCCGTAGGTGCTCTGAAGGCAAGCTATCACCATGCGGTAAAGAAAATTGAAGATTATATATTACATCGTTAAACCGATTGAATCATTCATTGTCTTATAAAGGATGGCAAAGGACAGTAACATACAAAATGAACTAAAGGACATCAGCCAAGCCGTTGCTAACCTAGATGGCAAGACTCCTTTTGCCATACCTGCTGATTATTTTCAGCAGTTTCCCAAAAAATTGATGCAAAAAATTGAAAATGAGTCGTTTATCAAAGAAGAATCCAGCCTTTCCCCTTTGATGCGCTCTCTGCAAAGCAAAACACCTTTCGAAGTCCCCCCAGCTTATTTCAATGAATTCAACGCAGCTATTCCAAGAACTTCACCGGCAACAATCAAGCTTGGCTCAAGAAGATGGATCTCTTATGCTGCCGCGGCATGTATCGGTGGACTTATTTTTGGACTCATCTATTTATCCAATCAGCAGTCAAAGCAACAAACATTGGCTTCCAATTCCATCTCAAATGAAACCATGGCTAGTTATCTCATTGAAAGTGAGCTGATGGATGATAGCTTTAAAGAACTGGAGGTCTCTACGGCCGACGCATACGCAATGCTGGATATTTCAGCCTCAACTATTTCAGATATGTTAAAAGATATTCCGGACACTGATATCACCGGATTTCTAGATCAGAACAGCTTTGAAGAATCCAAATCGTTCAATTAATTTTATACCATATACCATGAAACCAGTATTTATTCTTCTCACAAGCTGCCTGTTTGCTACAGGCACCATCGCTCAAAACAGACCGGGGGGCGAAGGCCGGAACATGGAAGCAAAAAAATTGCAAGCAATGGAAATGGCTTTCATTACCAAGGAATTGAACCTGACGCCCGATGAAGCACAAAAATTTTGGCCAGTATTCAATCAATACCGCAATGAACTGAAATCCATTGCCAAAAATCAATCTGTAAACGACCAGTTGGAGAGACAACAAAAAGTGCTAGACGTAAGAAAAAGATACAGAGAGGATTTCAGCAAATGTGTTGACCAGCAAAGAGCCAATAAAGTATTTGGAGTAGAGGCAGAATTTAGGAATCTCGTTCGCAGGGAATTCCAGAAAAGAGAGTCTGAACGGGCAAATTTCGAGAGAAGAAGGTAAAAATTTTGAATTATTTAATTTTCTAATGTATTTTTAACTCGGTGTTTTTCATAGGTTAGCAACGGCTGGCTCTCTTTAGGGCTAGCCTCTTTTTTAAAGCCTGATCGAAGGAGTTTTGATATCATGGTAAAACAAGAAAGTCCAATGCTCCTCCTCTCCCTGCTCCCACCATTGTTGTCTTAATTCCATTGCTCTTTTTCCATCAGCATCGTATTTGGCTACGAACCTTGTTTTCATTTGCTGTAGTTGTGGTGCTTCATCACCTCCAAAGAAAATGATTTCATTTTTTTCTTTCAACCAAAATACCTGGTGATAAGACGAATGTCCCGACGACATCTCATATGTTATGTATTCATCAATAATTCCTTTTCCGTTGAGCAAAGTCACTTTCTCCTGCTGAGCCAAATAGGAGAAATACTCTTGATCATAGGAAGTTGACTTTCCACTTTGCGCATATGCCAGTTCCTGGGAATTGATATAATGGTGCGCATGGGGGAAAGTTAAAAAAGGCGACTTGGTAAACGTATCCTGAATGATCAGTCCGCCAGCATGGTCCCGGTGCAAGTGACTCATCAAAACCTTGGTAACATCGGTGGAAGAGAATCCATATAAAGCCAAATTCTCAATGATCTGCAGGACACCATTGTTGGTATATCCGAGTCCACTGTCAAAAAGAATAAGATCCTTTTCAGTCACAACCAAAAAAGGCTGTATTTCCACTAAAAGACTTCCCCGCGGACGCTCCTGAAGATTATCTGCCGAAGGATCAAAGGGTACAAAAACCTTTGATTGATCAATCGTAAAAGTTCCCTCGGAAAGCGGAAGTATTTTCATTCAATTCAATTTAAATCAGCGTAAAATCATTTGACGATCTGCGTCCATTCTGATAAGAATAAAAAGCAAAACAGTAAATGTAATCAACGCTGTACCACCATAACTCATAAAGGGAAGTGGAATGCCGATCACTGGAACAATACCCAGTGTCATTCCAATATTGATAAATATGTGAAAGAAGAAAACAGATGCAACTCCATATGCATATACCCTTGCAAAAGCACTTCTTTGTCTTTCTGCAATGTTTACAATTCTAAACAGCATAAACAAATAGAGTCCCAGTAGCACCAAGCTTCCAAAAAAGCCGAATCCCTCTCCAATGGTACAAAAAATAAAATCTGTTCTTTGTTCAGGAACAAAATCATACCTGGTTTGTGTACCTTTTAGCAATCCCTTTCCAAACATACCTCCTGAACCAATGGCAATTTTACTTTGCTTTACATTGTAATTGCCTGCCTTCTTTTTCTCCTCCATCTTCTTGAGATCAGCCTCTGATAAGGTTGACTCATCTACCTGATAATCCTTTCCAACCGTCGCATAAATCCGTTGTACCTGATATGGTTTTAAAACATTGGAGAAGAAATATGGAACTGCAAACCTCTGTATGCCGACACACAAAAACCATACACCTACGATGACAAAAAATAATCCCTTGTTTCGCTTTAATTCTTTTCTTGAAAAATAAAGAAAGATCACTGCAATGGAAGTCAATATTATAGCTAACAGGTTTTGATCCAGCAGCAGTGTCAATACCACGAGTAATGCAATTGCAAATCCAATAACGAGAACCGATGCAGGGAGCCCTTCTCTGTATAGTACCAGAAAAAACGAAAAATACACCAATGCCAATCCCGTTTCACTTTGCAGGATGGTTAAGATGGCAGGAAAAATAATCAGTGCTGAAGCAAGCAGTTGTGATCGTAGTTTCCTGAAATTCAAATCAAGCGAGGACATGTATTTTGCCAATGCAAGATTGACAAAAACTTTGCACAATTCAGCTGGCTGCAATTGGAATCCGGAGAAACGAATAATGGACTTTGTTCCCTTCACATCTGTATGAAATGGAAATACCAATATCAGCAATACAATTCCAAAAAAATAAAATATGTTGGCCGTTGCGGTAAAAAATTTGCTGTCGGTCAGTAAGATAAAAACAGCCAATACACCACAAATGGCAAAATAATAAAGTTGTTTGCTGTAATCGGTCTTGAATGAAAGAAATCCGTTCAATACTGCCTCATCCCGATAGGTAGTAGCAAAGATGCTCATGATACCAATCGTAACAAGAGCGATGTATACTACTACAAGAGCCCAGTCAATGCCTTTGGTTATTTCAGCAGATTGATTCCTCATCTTTTAATATGGCTTCAAAATGAACAAGTGATATATGTGGTGTTTTGTTTGAATCAGATTGATTTGGCGAAAAATGTATTTGTGCATTCAATCGGTTGATTTGTGACTTCATTTTTTCCCTTCTCAATGAATCCAATCTTCGCCTTTTCATTTTTACAATTGGTAAAATAATCTCTGTCCCTTCTATTCGTTCAACCTCTTTCCACCTTGCTGCAGACAATGTATCTCTTAAGTATTTTTCCATCATCAAAGAGGCCATTGGAGTTGCCCAGGTAGCTCCGAATCCGGCATTTTCAACAATAACTGCGATGGCAATGGTCGGATTTTCTCTAGGTGCAAAACAAACAAACCAGGAATGGTTCTTCAGTTTTTCTCTCCTTCCGTTGATGATTCCATAATTTTCGGCAGTACCTGTTTTACCTGCGATGCTGATTCCTTCAATTCTTGCGCCCATGGCAGTTCCACGGTCTACCACATCCTGCATACCCAGCTGTACGATGTTGTAGATGGTGTCTGGAATTTTTGTTACCTCATGTCGAATTTTAAATTTATTCAACAATGTATCATTCTCATTTTCATTCTCCACGGATTTCACAAAATGAGGTGTGTAATAAAATCCCTTGTTTGCAATGATGCACATCAGGTTGGCCATTTGCAATGGTGTAGCCTGCATCTCACCCTGACCAATTCCCAAAAACACATTGGTGCAGGAATTCCAACTGTTGTTATAAAGCCTGTTGTAAAAACTTGTATCCGTAATAAGTCCTTTGTCTTCACTTGGCAGATCCAATCCAAGTCTAACACCCATTCCAAAAGAATTCATGTAACCCTTCCACCTCGTATAGCCAAGTCTGATGTTTCGATCCTGTCTGTTGTCAACTGCCATTCTGTATATGTGCGAGAAATAACTGTTGCATGAATTTGCCAACGCCAAACGCAGATTGGCAGCATGCGTAGGATTCTTGTGCTCGCAGGCAATCGGGCGGTTGCAACCCCTGTATGCTCCTCCACATCCATACCCATATGAGGGGGTGATGACGCCTTCATCCAATGCAATGAGGGCTCCCATCGGTTTGATGGTTGAACCGGGTGCATACTGTCCCTTGATAGCACGGTTGAACAATGGACGGGCAGTATCTCTCAACATGTATGAGAAGTTCGTTTTGCGGAAGCTACCAGTAAGCAAGTTTGGATCATAGGTTGGACCACTGGCCATGGCTAATATCCCTCCTGTTTTGGGTTCTATGGCAACGATTGCACCCAGCTTGTTTTTAAGCAATCGCTCAGCCAATACTTGCAGTTCAATATCTAAATAAGTATTCAGGTTTCTGCCTGCAACTGCTACTGAATCATAGACGCCTTTCTCATAGGTCCCTACAATACGGTTTTTATTGTCTTTCACCTGATAACGAATACCTCTTTTGCCCATCAAGATGGATTCATAATACCGCTCCAGTCCGGACAGGCCCATATAATCACCCATCTGATAATAAAAATTGGTACGCTTGAGAATATTGGAATCAACCTCACCTACATATCCCAATACATGGGCAGCAGCTTTGTAGGGATATGAACGAATGGGTCTTTCCTGTAAATAGAATCCAGGTTCAAACCTGAAAATATTTTCCTGCAATTGTACAAACGTCTCTGTATTGATGGCAGATTCAAAAACCGAGGGGCGAAATTTTCCATTTTTGATGATCGAACCTATCAGTCGATCATGAAATGTTTTTTGAGTAATGTTCAAGATTCTGCACAATCCTGCTGTGTCAAGATTTTTCACAGCATTGGGAAGTACCATCAAATCATAGGTGAGTGTGTTTTCCAAGATCGATCTTCCTTTGCGATCAAAAATAATCCCACGGTCGGGATAAACGATGGTCTTGCTCACTGCGTTGTCGAGTGCCAACAAATCATATTTTGAAGAAGCAAGTTGCAGAAAAAGCAAGCGAATGACCAGGACACCAAAAGCAACCAGAAACAATACCCTGATCACATTTTGCCTTGACTGGTTGAAGACCGACATGTTGAATTGAAAATTTGAACGTAAAATTAGACAATTGTGCGCTTAACGCAGGGTTGATTTTTTATTGAAAAATAAATCAGCAATCAAAATCAACAACAAGCTCACCAAACCAGTTGCCAATAATTTTGCAATAAAATACAGGAAAGATCCAAATTGAAGCCATTCGAGAAATATCAAGTAAGCGTGGTGCAGAATTGTTAGTATGATGATATAAACTGAATATGGAACAGATCCCATTGTCTTGTTGCTGGGCTCTTCAACACCCCATTCTGTTGCTTCTTTGGGCAGCAGCAAATTGATGACAAATGGCCTTAAGTATGCAATCAACAGCGAGGCAGCTGCGTGGAGTCCGGGTGTTTTAAAGAACCAGTCAACCGCTGATCCAATTAAAAACCCTACCACCATCAGGTTGATTCTGGATATTTTGAACGGCAGCCAAAGTATCAGGACAAAATAGAAATAGGGAACGATGAATTGGTGCAACGGTGGAATCCTGGTAACGATGAATACCTGGAAGAAGAGAAGGATGAAGATTCGGATGATATTTTTGATAACCACACTCATTCTTTGATTTGTTTTGATTGCACCTCATCCATCTCCTCACGCAAGGCGTTCTGAACAATGTATGCATGCTGCACATTCGAAAAATCGACAGCAGTTCTTACTTTCAAGATATACGTATTGGTCTCAAGGTCTTGTCGCACATCTTCAACCCATCCGATGCGTGATCCGGGCGGAAATTTGTCGGAATAGGGACTGGAAACAATTTCATCCCCTTTTTTAACAACCACGGTCTTTGGAATCTTTTTCAAAACCAGCAATCCTGGATCCTTGCCATCCCACGTAATTTCTCCCAAACCACTTCCCTTCTTCAGTACGGCAATTACTTTGGACTGCTTGTGCAATAAACTCATCACCAAACACATGTTCTTGCTCACACCAACAACTGTTCCAATGATGCCGTCTGTTCCAACGACGGCCATGTTTTCTACAACTCCCTGCTCACTGCCTCGATGCAGTGTTATGTAATTCTGTTGAAGGAATACACTGTTGGAAATGATTTTGGCTGACAAATATTGGTATTGAAGAAACTGTTTGACAGAATCCACATACGCAGTATCGGTGATGTATTGGCTTGCCGAATCTGGAAACAATTGACCTGAAGGAAAGTTAGACAACAAAAAAGCATTTTGTGCCCGCAATTTTTCATTCTCTTTACGCAGTGTAAAATACTCCTCCACATTGTTTGCCCTTCGATTGATATCGCCAGATATTTCACCGGCAATCATTCCAAAAAAAGTATTGTGAAACCTGTTGGATGAAAACAACATGGAGAGGGAGACACCCTGTAAAATCAAAAACAAAATAAAAACAGCATACCGTCTGATGAAAAGAAAAACATTACGCATGTTTGATACGCTATTGTAAAGGGTGCGGTGTTAACGCATGATGAATGGGAAAGACTGATAACTCTTCAATGCCAGTCCTGTTCCGCGAACAACACTCTTCAGTGGATCCTCGGCAACATGAACAGGTAATTTTATTTTTTGTGACAATCGCTTGTCGAGTCCCCTCAACAATGCACCACCACCTGTTAAATACAAACCACGGCGGTAGATATCAGCAGCCAATTCCGGAGGAGTGGTTTCGAGTGCTTTTAAAATAGCTTCTTCAATTTTAAAAATAGATTTGTCCAATGCTTCAGCAATTTCCTGATAGCTCACCATGATTTGTTTCGGAATACCTGTTACCAAATCACGACCGTTTACTGGTATGTCATCAGGTGGATTGTCGAGATCTTTCAAAGCCGCGCCGATATTGATTTTGATTTGCTCAGCTGTTCTTTCTCCAATCAACAAACTGTGGTATCTCCTCAATGCCTCCATGATGTCGGCAGTAAATTCATCACCAGCAATACGAATGGATTGATCACATACGATACCTGCCAAAGCAATAACAGTGATGCCGGTAGTACCACCACCAATATCAATGATCATGTTTCCAATCGGCTCTGTTACATCGATGCCAATACCCAGTGCAGCTGCCATGGGTTCATGAATCAAATAAACTTCTTTTGCACCCGCCTGCTCTGCGCTGTCTCTAACTGCTCGTTTTTCAACTTCTGTAATGCTGGATGGAATACAAATCATCATTCTCCAGCTTGGAGGGAAAAGTGGTTTTTTGGGATAAATCAATTTGATCATTTCTCTGATCATCAGTTCTGCTGCATTGAAATCCGCAATTACTCCATCTTTCAGTGGACGAACAGTCCTGATGCTCTCATGGGTCTTTTCATGCATCAACAATGCCTTTTTTCCAACAGCAATAAGATGCTTCGGATTGTTCCGATCCAATGCAACAATTGAAGGTTCGTTCACAACAATTTCATCATCATGAATGATGAGTGTGTTGGCAGTCCCCAAGTCAATTGCAATATCCTGTGTAAACCATGAAAAAAGTCCCATGTAATCTTGATTTATAAGCCTTACAAAGTTGTATCAAAAAAGCCAATTGGCAATCATGAATTTTTGAAAAAATCAAAATTGCAATCAAATGAAAAATTATGCCCTGAATTCGTAACCGATGTCTGATCGAAAATATTTTTGATCGTATTGAATTTGTTGAATGGCAGCAACAGATGTCTCCACAGCATTGGAAATATCATTGCCATAGGAAGTAACTGCCAAGACCCTCCCGCCATTGGTGAGCAATTGTTCACCGGATTGCTTTACTCCTGCATGAAAGATGATGGTGTTTTCAGAAACCGGTGCATCCAATCCACTGATAACCTTGCCCTTTTCAAAGGATTCTGGATATCCACCACTCACCAAAACCACGGTCGCTGCTGCCTTTTCGTGGAATGCTATTTTTTGAGCACCAAGGGTATGGTTACCCATAGCAATGAACAGTTCAACCAGGTCGGTTGTCAATCTTGGCATAACAACTTCGGTTTCAGGGTCTCCCATTCTGCAGTTGTATTCAATCACAAAAGGTTCTCCATCAACATTGATCAAGCCAAAAAATACAAATCCATTGTATACAAGTTTTTCTGATGAGAGTCCAGCAATGGTTGGCTTCACAACTTTCTCCATGACCTTCTGCATGAATGCACCTTCTGCAAATGGCACCGGACTCACAGCGCCCATTCCACCTGTGTTCAGTCCAGTGTCACCCTCCCCAATTCGTTTGTAGTCCTTCGCCTCAGGCAGCAGCACATATGCATGTCCGTCCGTGAGCGCAAAAACACTCAATTCAACCCCCTTCAAAAACTGTTCGATGACCACCCGGGCACTGGCTTCACCAAATTTTGCATCCAGGATCATTTCCTCAAATGTTGTCAGTGCTTCTTCATGTGAATTTGCAATTACAACACCCTTCCCAGCAGCCAATCCATCTGCTTTCAATACAACCGGCAGGCTGTGTTGTTGTATATACGCTTTGCCCTCTTCGAAATTTTCCTTGGTGAATTCTTTGTATGCAGCTGTTGGAATTCCATGCCGCTCCATGAAGGCTTTGGCATACGCTTTGCTTCCCTCTAATTGGGCAGCTTCAGCTGAAGGACCAACGATAATCAGGTGCTTCAATGAGAGATCTGACCTCAAATAGTCGTATATCCCCTTCACCAGCGGATCTTCAGGACCAACCACGAGAATATGAATATCATTTTGCTTGCAGCAGTCGGCAATGGCTTTGAAATCATTCAAATCAATGGCAATGTTTTCTCCAATAGCTGCAGTACCTGGGTTTCCGGGAGCGATGTATAATTTTTGACAATGTTTGCTTTGCTGAATTTTCCAGGCCAAGGCATGTTCCCTGCCTCCAGAACCCAATAGAAGTATATTCATAGTGTTGAACGAAGATACAAATTGCTTATTTTAGGCATTATATAAACAATCATATGTCCCAAACCAAGAACCCATCTCACCCTAAAGGACTCTACGTGCTATTTGCCACAGAAATGTGGGAGAGATTCAATTACTATGGAATGAGAGCCATATTGGTGCTGTTCATGACCAAAGCCCTGTTCTTTTCAAAGGAATTCTCGTCTCACCTGTATGGTGGCTATACCAGCTTGATTTATTTGTCACCCTTGATTGGCGGATTCATCGCTGATCGATTTTGGGGGAATCAGCGTTCCATTGTTACAGGTGGACTGATCATGGCATTGGGGGAATTTGTACTGTTCTTTTGCGGTAGCACCTACGCAACCAATCCAGATTTGTCTCAACTCCTTTTTTTCAGCGGACTCGGATTCATGATTGCAGGCAATGGATTTTTCAAACCCAATATTTCAGCACTTGTGGGACAACTGTATCCCAAAGCTGATACGCGCATCGATTCAGCATATACCATTTTTTACATGGGAATCAATGTAGGTGGAGCATTGGGGCCATTTATTTGCGGGTTGGTGGGCGACACTGGCAATCCTGCTGATTTTAAATGGGCCTTTCTTGCAGGAGGAATAGGAATGCTGATAAGTGTTGCCATTCAAATGATCTATCACAAAAAATTTGTAAAAGATCCAGACGGAAATACATTGGGACTGGAACCAATAAACAGCCAGCCTCTTTCCAGAAATCCAATCATCATGACAGTTGGCATGCTGGCTTTGGTGATGGTTTCCACTGGGATGCTGTACCTAGACTCCGGACTCGCATCGATCAACCACATCGGCTTTACCATCAACGGGATTGAGATTGGAACCAAACTCTTTACCAATTTGATTTTCCTTTTGGTTGCATCCATCGCAACCATCGCCTTCATTGTTTTTACTGACAAAACACTCAGCCGGATTGAAAAAAGCAAAGTATTGGTGATTTTCACTGTTTCGTTTTTCGTTATTTTCTTTTGGAGTGCATTTGAACAGGCAGGTGCTTCACTTACATTCTTTGCTGATG
>JBEAYH010000208.1:0-2776 GCA_041159435.1 Bacteroidota bacterium
CTAGTAAAGAGAGAATTAAAGACTTCATCAAAAGAAATTCCGAGTAAGGAGGAGGCCCAGACAATCCCGACAAAGTCGGGATGTCTGGGTGCAGACCGAAGTGTCTGCATTCGATCCCGTCAACTCCCACAAAAAAGGCCACTCGAAGTGGCCTTTTTGATTTTATTTTATCAACGTAACATATCCAACAATCTCCTTTCGTCCCGATTTTGGATAGACCACATAATAATAGGTTCCAGCCGGAAGGTCTACACCATCCTTCTTTCCATCCCAAGGTTGATCATAGCCAAGATTCTTAAAAACCAACTTGCCATTTGGGGCATATACTTCAACAATACAATCCGGATAAATTTCAAGATACTTGATCACCCACTTGTCATTGATACCATCCCCATTGGGTGTGAAAGTATTGGGGATGAGCGGCTTTCTGAGCACATTCATTTTTACCTGATCCTTGCTGATACAATTTCCTGCACCTGTAACCATTAATTGATAAATTATGTCTGACTGGGGACTCTTGATAAAGGGTTGCAGAGAATCAGCGTTTGATAAATAAGTAAAGGGTGTCCATTGATAGCGCAATCGGTTTCCAGTTGCAGTTGCATTGATCCTTGTATCTGCATCATCCAATGCAAAAATCTCCGGACCAGCTTCTATCTTGGGATATGCATGAACAGTGATTGATTTTTTAAGTGTATCAGAAAAACAACCCACATCTGTCCTTGCATAGAAGATCATATTATAGATATTGGCTGACCTATAATTGTGCACTGGATTCTGAGCAGCACTGAGCGTACTGTCACCAAAATTCCAATACCATGCATTGATTGGCTTAACAATTCCATCTGATTTGTCAGCAAACGATATAGGAGTTCCAATACAAACAGAATCCAATCCTTCAATGATCGCCTTGGGTTGAGGAAAAACATCAACCAAAGATTGCGCAAGAGAGTCAATACATTGATGAACACTTGTGGCTATTAATTTGACTTTGTATGTCCCCAACTGTTTGTAAAAATGAATGGGATTCTTATCACCGCTGGATACTGTATCCCTTGCATTTCCGAAATTCCATTTGTATTTTAGTGCGTCCTCTGTTCCATCTGCAATGCTTGTCTTATTTACAAACAAGGCCTTACCCTCAGGTAAGCAAACAATGGGTAAATCAAAATTCACTTGAGGTAAGGGATGAATATTTAAGGTTATAATTTTCGGAATGCTGACACACCCATTGTCTGTAGTGACAGTTAAACCAACATCATACTTTGCACTGGCATTGAATAAATAGTTAAAGGGATTGCCATCAGTTCGAACTACAGGTGCTTTCTCATCTCCAAAGTTCCAGTCCCATTTTGCGAGCTTCCCAACCAATGGACTCGCCAAGGATGTGAACAGAATATTATTCTTCTCGCAAGTTATGTCACTGTATTTAAAATCTGCTGTAGGTCTTGGCCAAACAACCTGCTGTTGATAAGCAGAATCTCGGCAGCCGGATACAGCTACAAATAAATATTTAAGTTCAATTGTATCTGCTGCACCAATTAGTTTGGGATCGAATAAGCCCGTGGCAGAAACACCCCTTCCAGTGTATGAAAAACTGCCAGAAACATTTTGATCATAACTTGTTTGTGTGATTTGCTTTGGTAATCCGTCCAAACAAATTCCTGGAAGAGAGTCGAATTGAACCTTTGGACTCGCCAATACATTTACTTCGGTTGAAAAGGTTTTACTGCATGAAAAAGCTGATCCAGAAAATGCCCTCAAAGTAATTTTATATTTTTTATCGGCCGGCAATTGAAATGAATTGTATCTAAATGAATATTGCTTACCAATAACAGGCGTCTCATCGGTAAAATTTTTTGAAGTATCTGATTCGTCCCAATAAATAACGAGTCGGGTTACTTCTCCAAAGTCAACCGTTGATCGATTGACAATTTTTACCAGATCATTGCTGCAGAGTTGACCCGGAGAGGTAACTTCAAAGAATGGTATCGGATTTGCCCCGTTTACTGTAAATGTGCGAGCAACAGAATCTATACATCCGTTGGATGTTACTACAAGTTTAACCCTATAGTAGCCTGTATCATTGTATTTTACAATCGGATCTCTCTCATTGGTATTTTCCTGCTTATAGGTTGGTCCATTTTCAATTGGAACATCACCATCATTGAAATACCATTGATAAGAGAACTTGCTATTGCCATCAGGTGATGACGTAGTGTCTTTGAACTGTGCAAATGCATCATTCAAGCACACTTCAGGAACAACAAATCCAGGGACTGGATTGGGGTTGACCACCAAAGATGAAATAGCAAAAGTATCACTTACACAGCCTGTCGAAGATTCAGCAACTAATTTTACTTTTCTGGGCCCATATTTATTATAAATCAGGTTGTGGGATGAAGATGCAGTATCCTGAATGAATCCCCCACTTGTATCAAAGTCCCACCGCCACTTTACAATTTTACCTGTGTCTATACTGGATGCATCATCAAATTGAATGACCTTATCAATACACTTGATGTCTTGTACCTTATAAGATGAATTGGGCCGTGAACTCAACCTGACAATTTTAATACTGTCATCTGAAAAACACCCGCGCACGGATGCCACTTTTAGTTTTACATTGTAATCAATTGCTTTAGAAAGTTTGACCTTTGGATTGACCTGTTTTGTTGTATCCAGTTTTACACCATTTGCAAAATCCCATACCCACCTGGCAGCAGCAGATGAATCAGCTTTGAAAATCACACTGTCGCCACTGCATCCATTGGTA
>JBEAYH010000128.1:0-2748 GCA_041159435.1 Bacteroidota bacterium
TCAAGGGGAGCAAAATCCCCACCCATCATGTCAATTCCTATATTCATGCGTTGAATGCTTTGATTTGCTTAAAATAAAATTCCGACTGATGCATGGTAGCAAGAGTCGGAATTCATATAAACGAGAGTTCAATTAGTTGATAGGGGACTTTTCGGCAACTACCTTTCCTTTGTACATCAATTTTCCTTCGCTTACATGTGCACGGTGACGAACATGTAATTCACCTGTAGTTGAATCTTTGCTCAAAGTCACTGTCTCAGCCTTGTAATGCGTCCTTCTCTTTGCGCTTCTTTGTTGAGAGTGGCGGCGTTTGGGATTTGGCATGGTATATAATTTTTAGTTGTCTCTGAATTTGTCCAATCCTTTCCAGATTGGGTTTTCTTTTTTTTCTTCTTTGTCTTTTAGCTGCTGAAGCATGGCAAGCACCTCTTTGTTGCATTTGGGTCCGCCCATTTCCTCTTCACTGCAAGCAGGGTAGGTGGGCATGCTCAACTGCACAAATTCTGTGAGCCAATCCTTGATGTCTAAATGGCTTTCAGTTCTGGAGATGAATAATACATCAGGATCGTCTTTCTGTGCATTCATTTCATCGGGGTTTTCCACCATTTTGACCAGGATTTCAAAGTCATCCCAGAGGTTTACATCAAGTGGATTTCCACAGCGGTTGCATTGCATTTCTGAAGTGCCACCGATTTCAAATTTCAACTGCAGGAAGTTGGCGTGCTTATCGAGCAGGAGCCTCACTTTTGCTTTACAATTTTTGAAATCAGAGGGCTTTTCAGCATCAAAGAACTCATCCCCTAATTCATAGCTGAATTCAGTAACCCCGGGTTTCAATCCCACAAACGCGATCTCATAGTCCCGACGGCCTGACATACGAACTTTTTAAGGGAGGGCAAAAGTAATGTTTTTTGGGGAAATGTCCAAATGCCTGGAAAACGGTTGACAGTTGACTGTTGACAGTCAAAGGCCAAAGGGTCGGTCAACCGTCAACCGTTAACAGTCAACCAGTTAGTTATTTCTCATAATCATCCTAAACCCACCCCCATTCTCCATGGCGCTTTGGGGTTTAAGGTCGAAACCTTTGGGGATTTCAAACTCTTTATCCTCGATATTGGGTTCAAGCTGGACTTTCAGGACTGTCATGTGGATTTTGAAGCCATTTCCGCGGGTGATTTCGTATTCCATGGGGAAGCCTTCAATCAGGTTCATTCCTTGCACTCCGCCTGACATCATGGACATTCCACCCCCAAATCCGCCTCCACCTGGTCCACCAGCAGTTGCATTCGGAGCAGATGATTTTTGGGATATTTTAAACTCTGGGTTGTACCAAACAACTGATTCGCTTACTTGTCCGTTTTGTCCAGTTGTTTTAATGGTTACTTTTTTGCAAGTATATCCTGAAATCTTTTTGGTTTCATCTGAATAGATCAATTCTGGCTTGTTGTCGCGAAAATTGATTCCCAATGCAGCCAGGGAGTCCCTTCTTGCATTGCGTATTGAGTCCTGTCTTGCCCGTTGAGCTTCTGCATCTGCATCAGTGGAGTAGAAGCCAGTCTTTCTGCCCATGGCCTCAATAAGGGTCGTGGTTTTCTTATTCACCCTGTCTACAATCACCGTATTATGTCCGAAGTCAGACAAATTATCTGTCTTCATAAAGTTTGGAGTGTAGTATGTTGTTGTATTGGTCTCGATATCCCTTGGCATGGAGAATCCTCCACCCGGACCCCCATCACCACCACCCCCAGGGGCGAAGTTTTCAGGGAACGTAACTTCTGTTTTCATTTTGACGATCGCTTTTTCAACCACTTTAGGCTGAGCGATTGCTATTGTTGCTCCAAAAAGAGCTGCAAAAACGAATATTTTTTTCATGGTCTGTTGATTCTGATTTTAGAATTGGATGCCAAATTAGGGATTATCCTTTGATGATTTGCGAATAATGCAGTTATCGTGCGTTGATTTAACATTTTCATTCATCATAATATTTCATTGATTGCATAAAAATTAATCATGAAAATTTTGAGTATACACCAAAAGTATATACCTTTATTCAATATGAAATCATTATCACTTAAACTGGATGACGAGGTCTTCAAGGAAACGGAGCGAATTATTGAGAAATTAAATTATGCCAGGAACAGGTATATCAATGATGCGCTTGAGCTGTACAATAAATACAACAGTAGAAAAATGATCAAAGATCAACTCCTTAAGGAATCATCAATGACATATAAGGAGAGTATGCATGTATTGGAGGAGTTTGAAAAAATAGTTTTAGGAAATGAGGCAATATGAAATTTGGCTTGCCAACATGAATCCTTCAAAAGGGACTGTTGTAGGCAAGGTTCGTCCAGTTGTTATTATTCAAACAGATCTATTAAACGATATTCATCCATCACTGATTGTTTGTCCGCTTACCACCAATATCAACAAAGAAATTAAATTACTTCGTGTACATGTTGGCAAAAAACACCTGGAAGCTGAGAGCGACATATTAGTTGATCAGCTGACTGCCATCGACAAAAAAAGGTTGATCAAAAAACTAGGAAAATTAAATGAAGCACAGGTTGAAAAGTTGAGAGAAAATTTAAAGGTTGTATTGTTTTATTAAATTTTTGGGGCAATGCCTCACGGCCGAAACGATGGACAAGCAAAAAGGAGAAATGACAACAACGACAACAGTGATAACAGCTACAACAATTACAACTACTAAAACAACTACAACTTCAAACCCTCACTCATAAATCT
>JBEAYH010000136.1:0-13474 GCA_041159435.1 Bacteroidota bacterium
TGCCTGTACAATTCAAACAGGACTATTTTGAAAAAAAAGAATCCGACAGCAATTATATCAAGTCCTCTGTAGTTTCAAAATTCATTCCTGACAGCGTCTTTAAAAATGAATTGGGTAAAACAAAAGATGTAAAGTTTTACAGAAAAGGAAGATATGCAGCTGAAGAAACAGGTGAAATTTATTTATTTCTGACCGCCCAGAAAAAAGAAAAAAGATACGCTTACATAATTTGTTTTGACAAGGAGGAAGTTTTCAAAACAGGTATGTTGCTAAGCGAAAAGAGCTACAATCCCTCTGTTACTTACGACGGAAGCCTTGACAAGAGACTAGCCATTACCAAGATGAAGAACAGCAGCATGGGAAATGGAAAAGCCTATTACAACAAAAGTGTTTTTGTATACAACACAGAAGGTGTTTTTACTTTGATACTTACCGAGAGCAACGAGCCAGTGATTGAAAAAGAAGTATACAATCCTATTGATACACTTCCCATGACACAACCGTTGAGTGGCAATTATATACAGGATAAGAAAAATTTTGTTGCCGTCAGAGATGGAGGTAAAAGCGGAAAATTATTGTTCTTCATTCATGTAGATAAATATGGCAAATCCTGCACCGGAAGCCTAAGAGGAGATATCACACAAGTAAAGCCGAAAGTATTTCAATACAACAAGGCAGATGATCACTGTGTGCTTGAATTTACTTTCAGCAACAGTGGTTTGCTGGTGAAAGAACTGGAAGCATGTGGAAATCACCGATCAGTAAGATGCAGTTTTGACGGAAGATTTTCCAAACAAAGAAAGAAAAACAAAAAATAAATCAGAGGATTTGTCCCTGGATCAAATCATCCAAGGTTTCTCTTTTGCGGATGAGTCTCATTGCCCCTTTATTCAGAAGCACCTCTGCGGGACGCGCCCTTGAATTGAAGCGACTGCTCATCTCAAAACCATATGCACCAGCATTTTTAAACAACAGGATATCACCTGGATTTACTTCATGCATTGTTCTGTCCCACGCAAACGTGTCGGTCTCACAAATATTACCAACAATATTGTATGTTTTCGAGGGACCCTTGGTGTTGCTGATATTGTCAATGATATGATATGCATCATAGAACATGGGACGTATCAAGTGGTTGAACCCGCTGTCAACACCCACAAAAGTTCTGTTGGGATTTTCCTTGATGATATTTGCTTTTACAAGAAAGTATCCGGCTTCACTTACAAGGAATTTTCCCGGTTCAAACCAAATCTGAAAGCTTCTTTCATGTGATTGCTGAAATTGATGAAGTGTTTCAAAAAGTTTTTCACCCAGCTCGTCTATATTAGCGCCTTTCTCATCTGGCTTGTAAGGAACTTTGAATCCACCACCCAGATCAATCACGGTCAATTCATCAAACTGTTTGCTCAACTCAAGCAATAAATGGAGTCCATTCAAAAACACATCCACTTCCTTGATTTCACTTCCTGTATGCAGGTGCAATCCTTTGATGGCAATGCCGGTTTGTTCTCTAATGGCAAGTATTTCGCTGACCTGATCTATCGAGATGCCGAATTTAGAATCGATATGTCCAGTTGAAATTTTAATATTCCCCCCAGCCAGGATGTGTGGATTGATGCGCACAACTACAGGATAGGTATTCCCGTATGCAAGTCCAAATTGTTTGAGAATTTCTAGGTTGTCGATATTGATATTGGCTCCAATGGCAACTGCCTCTTTGTAGTCTTCAAATGCAACACTGTTTGGAGTGAATATGATTTTTGAAGGCTCAAATCCCGCTCTTAGGGCAAATGCTACTTCATTCAAACTTACACAATCGATGCCTGCACCCAACTGTTGAAAAATACGCAAGATGTTGATATTGCTCAAGGCCTTGCAAGCATAAAAAATCTTAACATCAGATTTTTGAAATGCATGTATCAGTTTTGCATACTGAAAATGAATACGCTCTTCATCGTACACATACAAAGGTGTTGAAAATTCTTCAGCTGCCTTGAGTAGTATTTCATTTGAAAGTGTAGGAGCCATGATTGGAATGAGATTTAGAACTAAGCTCCTTCGATATTCTCTCCTTGAGCATCTTCACTATTCTGTCCCTCTTCGTTAGTACCTTGTTCCTGCACTTCCCCTTCCATTTCAAAATGCTCGGCATTGACCAGGGTTGGCATGACAATTTGCTCAGCAAGGACTTCATTTATTTTTGGCAATTCATCAGATGTATTGATTCCAAAGTAATCCATGAAGTGACGAGAAGTAGCATAGATAAGAGGTTTACCAACCATTTGCTCATTTCGACCTGAGATCACAATCAATTCTTTTTCCAATAATTTCTGAATCGAGTAGTCACAGTTTACGCCGCGGATGGCTTCAATTTCGGATTTGGTAATCGGCTGCTTGTAAGCTATGATTGCAAGCGTTTCCAATGCTGCAGTAGATAAACGCTTGAGGAATTTATCGCCATTCAATTGTGCGATGGTGGTGTGGAACTCTTTTTTGGTTAGAAACTGCCAACCGCCACCGCTCTGCCTCAGTTCAAATGGATAAAATTCGGATTGGTATTTTTCATTGATGCCTTCAATACTGGTCTCTACCTGATCCAATGTCACTTTATCATCCATGAAACCAAATGCATTGTTGATGAGTTCAACAATTTCAACAACAGTTAATGGTTTTTCACTGGCAAAAATCAGTGCCTCTACATGATTGATTAGATTGGCTATTTCCATTGATATTAAAATCTTTTTCCCCTTTTTGGGGTGGTAAATGTAAGGGAATATCGCGAGATCTTACCCTTGCAAAGCAGCAGCTCCACTCACAATTTCTGTAAGTTCAGTTGTGATGGCAGCCTGCCTTGCTCTGTTGTAAGAAATCTTCAATGTTTTGAGCAATTCGTTTGCATTTTCAGATGCTTTGTCCATCGCTGTCATCCTTGCACCATGCTCAGATGCATTTCCATCCAATACTGCTTTGTACAATTGCGTATTCAAAATTTTTGGCATCAGCTCAGCGATCAGTACATCCTGAGATGGCTCAAAAATAAAATCAGCTTTCTGTGCTGTATCGCCTTCGTTTTTTTCCTGTTTGGGTATCGGCAGGAAGGGCTCGGCAACAAACCGCTGGGTGGCGGCATTTTTGAATTCACTGTACACGATTTCCACAGCATCAAACGCTTTGTCTGCAAATGCTTTCACTGCAGCCTGTGCACATTCCTGAACACCTTCAAAAGAGAGTTGAAGAAAGATGTCTTTGAATCTGGTATCAACATTGTATCCTCTTTTCTGAAAAAATTCAGCACCTTTTTTTCCGATGGACCATATGACTAAATTTCCATTGGCATGTACATTGCTGTAGCGCTGCTGAATGGCTGCAACTGCTGCCTTTTGGATGTTGGCATTATAAGCTCCACACAAT
Source organism: Bacteroidota bacterium (assembly GCA_041159435.1). GTDB lineage: Bacteria > Bacteroidota > Bacteroidia > Chitinophagales > Chitinophagaceae > Pollutibacter. Next base: position 3,412 of record JBEAYH010000136.1, read on the forward strand.
CCACGGTCACTTGTGATCACAATCAACAACACTTTTTTGATGGGTCTGACATCTGCCAGTGAAATATTGGCACTGCTGTCAACATTGCTAACGATGTTGCTCAGCATTTCCTGTAATTTTTTTGCATACGGACGCATCTGAATAATGGCGTCTTGCGCACGACGCAATTTTGCAGCACTTACCATCTTCATTGCCTTCGTTATCTGCTGGGTTGACTGTACAGACTTGATCCTGTTTCTAACTTCTTTTAATTGGCCTGCCATGGGGCTTAAAATTTGAGCGCGAAGTTAAGCAAATACGATGGAAATCAGTTCAGATCAAGGACAACATTTACCCACTCAGGATCAAACGTGGCTTGGTATTTTTTATAAAATTGGATGGCGGGTTCGTTCCACTCCAGAACTTGCCAGGTGATCCTTCTAAATCCCTTGTCCCTGGCCTCTTCTATCAGTTTGTCCATCAGCATTTTACCGATGCCTTTGCCACGGTAATTGGATGTTACGATGATGTCTTCCAGGTACATGACCTGTCCTTTCCAGGTGCTGTAGCGGATATAATACAAAGCGAATGCGACCACAGGGGATTCAGGCTGACTATCATCTTCCACCACAAAAGCCCACCAAACCGGCTGAGGACCAAAACCGGATGCTTCAAAATGAGCAGGATCTACCGTTACTTCCTGAGGTGCTTTTTCATATTCGGCAAGCTCCTGTATGAGTTGAAGCATGGCGGAGATATCTTTTCTCTCGGCTCTTCTTATGATCATCGAAATGCTTGTTCAAAATCGTTCAAAATATCCGCTCCATTTTCTATCCCCACACTCAAACGGATCAGCCCGTCTGTGATTCCATATTGAAGTCTGTTTTCCTTTGGAATGCTGGAGTGTGACATGGAAGCGGGATGAGAAAGCAATGTATCGCAAGTACCAAGTGAAACAGTTCTGGTGCACATTTGAAGTTTATTCATGAATTTCACACCTGCATCAAAACCTCCTTTCAGTTCAAAACTCATCATGGCCCCAGGATGGTTCATTTGTTTTTGTGAAACATTGAAATCAGGATGGGTAGAGAGTCCATTATAGTTCACTTTTTCAACAGCATTGTGTGCAGCAAGAAATGTTGCCACCTGCATGGCATTCTCACAATGTCTTTGCATGCGCAGCTCCAATGTTTTCATTCCATTGATCAGTAAAAATGCTTCAAATGCATTGCTGTTTCCGCCCAACAAACGATGTGTTTTGGTTGCACGTGTTTGCATGAATTCTATGTCGGTTCCAACCAATACGCCACCAATGGCCGTTCCGTGTCCGTTTAAAAATTTGGTTGTGCTGTGGACTACAAAATCAATTCCATGCTTGAAAGGTTGTTGCAAATATGGTGTTGCAAATGTGTTGTCACAAGCAGTTATTTTACCGTATTTCTTTGCAAGTTCAGAGAGCGCCTTCAAATCAACACATTGAAGTGTAGGATTGGCAGGTGTTTCGAGATAGATCAACTTGATTGCGTTGTCTTCTTTCAAACATTTTTCTGCAAGGGCAAGATCTCTCAGATCAACAATGATGGATGACAACTCCAAAGGTTCCAAGAGGGACTTCATATAGTCCTGCGTTCCGCTATACAGAGAATAATGTGTAAGGATTTTATCACCTTTTTTCAAAGTTGCAAGCAACAATGAGCTGATGGCTGCCATACCGGACGCATGCAGAATGGCTTTTGCTTCCAACGGTTTACCATCCGCGGTGAGTCCGTAGGTTTCCATTGCAGCAATTTTTTCTTCTGCTTCATTCATCGTTGGGTTGCCCCATCTTGAATAGATGTATCCCTTTTCCTGTCCAGAAAATCTTCTGCTTCCTTGCTCTGCCTCATCATATACATATGTGGAGGAAGCATATATGGGTGTGAGATGGGCATACATGGGATCTGGATGTTGACCGGCATGTATAGCCAATGAACTGAAACCTTTGTAAACTTTATTTTTACCCGACATGCTGATTAATTGATCAACCATTTTACCCAGGTTGCCCCCCAGGTGAATCCACCGCCAAAGGCAGCCAGAACAATATTATCTCCTTTTTTCAACTTTGACTGAAAATCCCACAAACACAATGGAATCGTTGCTGCGGTTGTATTCCCATAACGCTGAATATTCAACATTACTTTTTCGTCCGAGAGTCCCATGCGCCTTGCAGTTGCATCAATGATGCGCTTGTTGGCCTGATGAGGCACCAACCATGCAATGTCTTCAGATTTCAAGTGATTGCGTTCCATCAACTCATAGCTTACATCTGCCATGCCTGTAACTGCAAATTTGAAAACTGGCTGGCCATCCTGGTATATGAAATGTTCCTTTCTTGCAACTGTTTCTGCACTGGGTGGATTGAGTGAACCGCCACCCTTCATATGTAAATATTTTCCACCGCTTCCATCGCTTTTTAAAATACTGTCAAGCACACCATAGCCATCTGTATTGGGCTCCAACAAAACAGCACCGGCACCATCACCAAAGAGAATACAGGTGGTGCGGTCGGTATAATCAACGATGGAGCTCATTTTATCTGCTCCAACCACGACCACTTTTTTATAACGTCCGCTTTCAATCAATGATGCCCCCGTTGTCAGCGCATAGAGAAAGCCCGAGCAGGCTGCCAGGATGTCAAAGCCCCAGGCGTTTTTGATACCTAATTTATCACAGGCAACATTGGCTGTATTGGGGAATAACATATCAGGGGTGACTGTAGCAACAATAATGCATTCAATTTCATTGGGTTCAATGCCACGTTTCGCACAAAGATCTCTTACTGCGGGTGCCACCAGATCAGATGTAGCTTTGCCCTCACCCCTCAGAATATGCCTTTCCACAATTCCTGTCCGGGTTCTGATCCATTCGTCATTGGTATCCACCATTTTTTCAAGATCTTCATTGGTAAGCAGGTCCTCGGGAACATAACCACCTACAGAAGTGATCGCAGCAGTGATTTTTTGCATATGATTCAATTGGACCACAAATGTAACTATTTTGACGGGTGTTCTTATCTTCGTTATGTACAATAAAACCTCATGATTGCCAGTTTGACAGGAAACTACACAGTGAAGACTCCATCATACGTTCACATCGATGTGAATGGAGTTGGATATGAGGCACAAATCAGCCTGAATACTTTTGCCAAGATTCAGGATTTGGACAAAGGAACCCTGCTAACAGTTCTGCAGATCAAAGAGGACAGTCACACCTTGTTTGGATTTGCTGACATCAATGAAAAAAATTTATTCCAACAACTCATCAATGTGAATGGAGTTGGTGCATCCACCGCAAGAATGATGCTCTCTGCCATGCAACCGCAAGAATTGAGCAATGCGATTGCATCTGGCAATACAGGAGCATTGGAAAAAATAAAAGGCATTGGAAGAAAATCTGCAGAGCGCATCATACTCGAGCTAAGAGATAAAATGGCTAAAAGCGGTTTGTCGTCTTCGTCAACTGGATTTGCACACCGCGGCATTCAAGATGAAGCACTACAGGCATTGGTTGCACTTGGAATTCCAAGAGCAACTGCAGAGTCTGCCATCAAAAAAGCATCCTTCAATTCCTCTGAAGATACACTCGAATCACTCATCAAAAAATCCCTTCAATTTATTTGATTAGAACTCTACCCAACCAAAGCAGAAGGAAATATTGAAACCGTTATCTCATAAGATAACAAGCCTTGTGGTCCTCCTCATGTATGCAACACTTGTGCATGCTTCTGGCATTGTTTTGCCCAGAGATGCCCATGCAGCAAAGGACACATTGCCTCTGAGCGACTCATTGCTGTATCCTTTGCAAGACAGAAGAAGTGATAAAATATCCCTCTCCAAAAAGAATCCCTTTGATCTAAAGGATCCTATTAATTTGAAAGATTCGCTTGTGTATGATTACAAGACAAAAGAATATTTTATCATCGAAAAAATTGGTAACAGGTATTTCAGAAAACCAACCTCATTGACGTTTGATGAATACATGAGGATTCAATCAAGAAAAGCGGAAAGAGATTATTTCCAAAAAAGATCCAACACCATCAGTCTACTGAACAGAAAACTGGTCAAACCCCGATTGAGCATGGGGGAAGAATTGTTCAACAGGCTTTTTGGGACTGGTGTAGTGGATATTCGTCCACAAGGTGAAGTCAATATCACCACAGGATATCAAGGTCAAAATATCAAGAACCCAACATTACCGGAAAGGGCAAGAAGAAATGGCGGATTGGATTTTGATATGGCAGCCAATTTGAATGTTTTGGGAAATATTGGCGACAAAATGAAATTCCCCATCAGCTACAATACACTTTCAACGTTTGATTTTGAAAACAGGTTGAAACTAGATTACACGGGGGGCGCTGAGGATGTATTCAAAAAAATTGAAGTGGGTAATACTTCCTTTGCCACCAAAGGAACATTGATACCTGGCGCACAGCAGTTGTTTGGAATAAAAACACAAATGCAATTCGGTAAACTTTGGCTTACCACGGTATTTGCAAGTCAGCGTTCACAAAGACAATCTACAGCCTTCAAAGGCGGATCATCCGCCATGCCTTTTGAAATCAAGGCAGATGAATATGAGGAAAACAGGCACTTTCTGCTTGCACAACATTTCAGAAGAGAGTTCAACAAGGGAATGAAAAATCTTCCCATCATCAATTCTCAGGTTCAGTTGCTCAGGTTGGAAGTTTGGGTTACCAATCGATTTGGTGCAACAACGAATACAAGAGATGTAGTGGGACTGATGGATCTAGGCGAAGACAAACCTTATCAACAACCGCCCATCATCAATCCACGTCCGGGTACCACCTACCCTTCCAATCAATCCAACGACCTTTACAGCAAATTAATCAGCAGTCCCAACAGCCGCAATCCTGCTCAGGTTGTCAATTACATGAATTCAATCGGATTGCAACCAATCAGAGATTTTGAAAAAACATTTGCAAGAAAGCTAGACTCCTCCCAATATTATTTCAATAGACAACTTGGATTTATTTCACTCAATGTAACCCTGCAACCTGATGAAGTATTGGGTGTTGCATTTCAATATACTGTCAACGGAAAAGTCTATCAGGTTGGTGAATTCGCACAAGATGTGCCGGTAGATTCAACAAGCGGAGTTTCAAAAATTCTTTTCTTAAAGTTGCTGAAAGCCACTTCGCAAAGGACAGCCCTTCCGATATGGGACTTGATGATGAAAAACGTTTATGCAGTGGGGGCGGGTCAATTGGAGAGACAGGACTTTCAATTCAATGTATTGTACCAAGAACCTGGAGGCGGTGAAAAAAGATACATCACAGAAGGTGAGCAGGCAGGTATTCCATTGATCACTCTCTTGAACTTAGACAGGCTCAATAATCAAAATGATCCACAGCCCGATGGCGTATTCGACTATGTGGAGGGATTTACTGTTAACTCCTATCAGAGTCGTGTAATGTTTCCGGTGCTAGAACCATTTGGACATGATTTGGATTTTGCGTTTTCAGATCCCGCACTGCGAGAAAAATATTTGTTCTACCCACTGTATGATACCATCAAGGCAATTGCACAGACATATGCGAACCTGAACAGGTTTATCATGAAGGGAAGCTCTAAATCATCCGGAGGATCTTCAGGAGAAATTTCATTGAATGCATTCAACATCCCGCAAGGTTCTGTGACTGTTACAGCAGGTGGACAAACACTGATTGAAAACGTAGACTATACCATTGACTACCTGTCAGGAACGTTGAGGGTAATCAACAGCTCCATCAAACAGTCTGGCGTTCCGGTAAATGTTCAGTTTGAAAACAATGCAACGTTTGGAGTTCAACAAAGAACATATACGGGAATACGATGGGACTACCTTTTCAGTGATAAATTTTCAATTGGAGGAAACATGGTAAGATTGGGGGAACGTCCATTTTTTACAAAAATGGAATATGGTTCTGATCCCATCAGAAACAGCATGGCGGGACTCGACATGTCTTACAACAGTGAAGTCCCCAGATTGAGCAAATGGCTGAGCAAACTCCCTTTCTACGAAGCATCAGGAACATCCAGCATCAGTGCTTCTGCAGAAGTTGCACAATTGAAACCAGGTCACGCACCTCAAATTGGCAAGGGAGCAAATGGACTTGTTTATTTGGATGATTTTGAAGGAACAAAATCAAGCATTGATTTAAGATTCCCTATTATTGGTTGGACCCTCGCCTCTGCCCCAGCTGGTGCGAAAGATCGTTTTGGGAATACCATGTTTCCGGAAGCCAGCTCTTTTGATAATATTGATTATGGAAAGAACAGAGCAAAACTTGCCTGGTACAACATCGAACCAATTTTACAGGAAAAAAGAAACCTGAGCAATCCACTTCGAAACGACATCGAACAACTTTCAGATCCAAGGGTAAGAAGTGTAGGACAGCAGGAAATTTTTCCAAGAAGAACCCCCGACTTTGGTCAAAGCCAGCTCGTAACATTTGATCTTGCGTATTATCCAAAAGAAAGAGGTCCTTATAATTATGATGCAACAAACATTGAAAGCAATGGCGCGTTGAGAAATCCAAGACAACGTTGGGGTGGCATCATGCGTGGTATTGATCAGACTGATTTTGAAACTGCCAATATAGAATTCATAGATTTTTGGGTACTGGATCCATTCATCAAAAACACCAACAAAGAAGGAGGATCCATGTACATCAATCTCGGAAACATTTCAGAGGATATTCTCAAAGATTCAAGAAGATTTTATGAAAATGGATTGCCTACTCCCACCATTCCTTCAAGCATTGCAACATCCAATTGGGGAAGGGTTCCACTGAACCCAACGCAAATCACAACAGGCTTCAGCAATGAACCAAGCGACCGTCCTTTTCAGGATGTTGGGTTAGACGGATTGACAGATACAGCTGAAGTTTCAAAAAGAAGAGACTACTTGAATAGTTTGGCATCAAGACTGGGCGTTGGATCAGAGCCATATAAACTTGCTTTAGCAGATCCCTCATCAGATAATTTCAAGTATTACCGTGATGCAACTTATGATCAGGAGAATGCGGGAATTTTGAAACGATATAAAAATTTCAACAATCCACAAGGCAACTCACCCATTGCAAGAGCTGGAGATGCATTTGCATCCGCATTTACACTTTATCCGGATGGAGAGGATCTCAACAGGGACAATACCTTGAATGAGGCAGAGGAATACTTTCAATACAGAATTGATTTCAAACCTTCAGGAGATCCGCTCATGCAGGTTGGTAAAAACTTCATTGCGGATAAAAAGATTGTAAACGTTTCACTTTCAGATGGAACAAAACAGGATCAAATTTGGTATCAGTTCAGGGTGCCTATCAATGCATACACCAGCAAAGTCGGTGAAATTCCTGACTTTAAATCCATTCGTTTCATCAGAATGTTTTTGACAGACTTTGAGGACTCTGTCGTAATGCGATTTGCAAAATTGGAACTGGTAAGAAACAATTGGAGAAGTTTTGCATATGAATTGGACACAACTGGAACCTACATTCAATTGAGCAAATCAAACGAGAATACTTTTTTCAATGTAACTGCAGTGAATATTGAAGAGAACGACAAAAGAGATCCAATCCCATACCGCACTCCGCCTGGAATCGAACGTGTTCAAACATTGAGCAATGGAGGGATCAATATTTTACAAAATGAACAGGCATTGAGCATGACGGTTTTGAATTTGGAAGAAGGAAGAGGCAGGGCTGTTTTCAAAGGATTCAACCATGATTTGAGGCAATATAAAACACTCTCTATGTTTTATCACGCCGAGAGCCTGAAGCAATATGCAAGAATCAATGATGGAGAAGTATATGCAGTAGTTAGACTGGGAACGGATTATATCAACCATTACTATGAGATCAAGTATCCGCTCAAAACAACTCCTTTTGGCAGCTCTGATGAAAATGTGATCTGGCCCATAGAAAACGAGTTGAGCTTTGATTTACAAACATTGGTAGATCTTAAAAACGAACGCAATCTCAAAACCAACAATCCAACCGCGATTTATAGAAAAAGAATCAATGGGAAAATATTCTCCATTTACGGCAATCCCAATCTTGCTGAAATCCGAGGCATTCTTGCAGGCGTGGAGAATCCCAAAAATACTTCTGGCGGAAGACCTGTCAATGCAGAAATATGGATCAATGAACTGAGACTTTCCGGTATCAATGAAAACAGTGCATGGGCGGCCGTAGGACAAATGAATATACAACTGGCCGATCTTGGAACTGTGGCAGTGTCAGCGAATATGCATACGGTTGGATTCGGTCAACTTGAACAACGTGTAAATGAACGGTATAGAAATGATCTTAAACAATATGATTTGTCAGCAAATCTTCAATTGGGAAAATTGCTTCCAAAACAAATCGGACTGGAAATACCATTTTTCCTGAATCTCTCAGAAATGATGAGTGCGCCTCAATTTGATCCATACGACCGTGATATTCTGTTGAGAGACAAACTGTTGCTCTACAGAGATAGGAGAGATTCAATCAACGGGGATGCGGTTGATTACACTGGAATCAAAACCATCAACTTCACCAATGTTCGGTTTGCACAAAGACAAGACAAAAAAATAAGACTTTGGAGTCTCTCTAATTTTGACTTCAGCTATTCGCTCACACAAACCAAGCAACACAATCCACTTACCGAAAACAATGAAGTTGCTAAAACACAGGGAGGATTGGGATACAATTTCAACAAACAAGCCAAGTACATAGAACCATTTAAAAAAATCCGTATTCAAAGTAAATGGATTGACTTCATCAAGAATGTAAATTTCAATCTCATGCCATCACTGATTGGCTTTAGACTGGATACAAGAAGACAGTTTGGAGCAATTCGTCCCCGTAACGTTGGCGGCGGCAAATTCAAAATACCAGAGACCTATGATAAATATTTCATAGTTGACAGGAATTATAATTTAAGATGGGACCTGACAAAGTCACTCAACTTTGATTTCAGAGCAACCAATAATTCCCGCATAGATGAACCTTTCGGAAGGATCGATACCAAAGCCAAGCAAGATTCTTTGCTGAGAAACTTTTTGAAAGGCGGAAGGAATACATTGTACAGCCACAATGCAGATCTTACATACAATGTCCCGACCAGTAGTTTTCCATTGCTGGATTGGACAAGTCTGAACCTGGCATATCGTACAACATACAATTGGGTGGGTGCATCAAGGCTCGCCATCAGTTTGGGAAACACGTTGCAGAACAGCAACCAGGCAGGCGCAACAGCAGAACTCAACTTTACACAGCTTTACAGCAAAGTAAGATTTTTACGTGCGATTGATGGCAGCGGAGCTGCACCTGCGCCAAAACAACCCAAAACGGCATCCAACAAAAAGAAAAAAGAAAAGAAAGACAAAGATGGAAATGTAATTGAGGAGAAAGAAAAGAAAGAAAAAGAAATCAAACAGAAAAAGGACATTGAACTATCCGGCGCAGAAAAAACCATCCTTAGAATCATTACAGCACTGAAAAGAGTTGGCGCTTCCTATAACGAGGGAGGAACAACTTTTCTGCCTGGTTATACAGACAGTACAAGAGCATTGGGACAAAATTGGAAAAGCCTCTCACCAGGTTTGGACTTCATCGCCGGCAAACAGCCCAATCAGGCCTGGCTCCAATCAGTTGCAAAAAAAGGATTGATCACAAGCGATCCAATGCTCAACAATCTATTTTTACAGAACTACGATCAAAAATTCAATCTCACTGCACAGGTTGAACCATTCAAAGATTTTCTGATAGATGTGAATGTTGACAGGACTTTGAATAAAAACTACTCGACCCTTTTCAAAGACACAGCGAATACAGGACAGTTTTCTGCACTGAATCCATACTCTGGTGGAGGTTTCAGCATCAGTTATATATCATTCCAGACCCTGTTTGGAAAATTTGATCCAAATGCCATCAGTGGAACATTTAAAACATTTGAAGAAAACAGAGCAGTATTGTCTAAGCGATTGGGCGAGAGCAACCCTTACAGCAAAGCCCAAGGAGCCGACGGATTTTACAAGGGATATGGAAGGTATGCGCAAG
>JBEAYH010000090.1:0-3061 GCA_041159435.1 Bacteroidota bacterium
TTGGTCCGCTTGCCTCAAAACAAGATTGGAACTTACAACAAGGCCAACAAAGCGTACATGGCATTCGAGCAAGAGCATGAGCGTGAGCCATCTACAGAGGAGCTTGCTGAAATTCTTGAAATGAGTGAAACGGAAATCAATAATATTTTCCAAAGCAATACCCGTCATACTTCTCTGGATGCACCTGTGCATGAGGCAGAAGATGTGGCCATGGGAGATTTGCTGGAGGGAAGCGATGATACGGATGACGATGTAATGAAGGATTCCCTTCGTGCTGAAATCAGACGTGTATTGAAATCTCTCAGTCCAAGAGAAGCTGAAATTGTAAACGCCTACTTTGGATTGGATGGCGAGAACGGTGTAACGATTGAACAAATCGGACAAAAATATGATTTGACCAAAGAGCGTATCCGTCAAATCAAAGAAAGAGCCATCAAACGACTTCAAAAAGCGCGCTACAGCAACGCGCTGAAAGCATATTTAGGTTAATAAGCTACAGACAGCCCCGCACAAAATGCGGGGCTTTTTTTAAACCCATTTGAGATTTTTTTGTTGTATTACCATGCGGATTGGAGTATTGATTCTTCTTTGTATTTGTTTTGTTGCTTGTGAAAAGGATATAGAACTAAAATTAGATCCCAGTGAAAACAGACTGGTAGTAGATGCAAGCATTGAAAATGACAGACCACCTATTGTATTTCTATCAAAAAGCATTGATTACTTCAGTAAAATAAAACCTGACATTCTTTCTGCGTCTTTTGTAACCAATGCATCTGTAGCCATCTCCGATGGAAAGCAGGAAGTAAAATTGGTTGAGGAAACCATCACTGATACATCCGGCAATAGGATCATATATTATACCACACCAAGGGGGAGTTTGTTTGTAGGCAAATTAAAGACCACTTACAATTTAAAAATTCAAGTTGCCTCGAATGTATACACGGCTACCACTACCATTCCTGAAATCACCCGTAGACTTGACTCAATGTGGTGGGAGAAGCTTCCATTCTCAGAAGATCCCAAGGCTTCTCGTGTGATGCTTACGGCAACAGACAAATCCGGATTGGGAGATTATATACGTTATTTTACAAAGGTCAACGCCGGACCTTTTTTACCGGGTTTCACCAGTGTTTTTGATGATGACATCATCGATGGTAAGACCTATACCATTCCACTCGACAAGGGCTTTGATAAAAATGCGCAATTTGTAGACTCGCTTGCCTACTACAAAAGAGGTGATACGGTCACACTAAAGCTTTGTCAAATCGACAAAAACACCTACGAGTTCTGGCGCACCTACGAATTTTCTTTTCAAAGCGTGGGCAATCCATTTTCAAGTCCCATCGTCATCAAATCAAATATCTCCAACAATGGACTCGGATATTTTGGTGGATATGCAGCGCAGTACCGCACCCTGATCATTCCAAAACTCTAAGCTGAAATGTGTATTTTTGCAGGCAATAAAATTATGCTACATGTCTGCAATTGAAAAAGTAAGTTGTTTGATTATTGGATCCGGACCGGCAGGATACACAGCTGCGATCTATGCATCCCGCGCAAACCTACATCCAGTACTTTACCAGGGAATTCAGCCTGGTGGTCAGCTTACCATCACAACAGAAGTTGAAAATTATCCCGGTTATCCTGATGGCGTTCAGGGTCCAGAGATGATGGTCGATTTCGAAAAGCAGGCAAAACGCATGGGTGCTGATATACGATACGGTCTCGCTACGAAAGTTGATTTTTCTGGCGACCTGCACAAGGTTTGGATAGATGAAGAAAAAGAAATTCATGCAGATACGGTGATCATCGCAACGGGTGCTTCAGCGAAATGGTTGGGACTCGAAAGCGAGCAACGTTTAAATGGGTTTGGTGTAAGTGCATGCGCAGTATGTGATGGATTCTTTTTCAAAGGAAAAGAAGTTGCCATTGTAGGAGCCGGTGATACTGCTGCAGAGGAAGCACATTACTTAAGTAAATTGTGTTCCACCGTGCATATGTTCATCCGCAAAGGTGAAATGCGTGCATCCAAAATCATGCAGGACAGGGTCAAGAATACACCCAATATTAAAATGTACTGGAATACCGATACAGATGAAATTTTAGGGAAGGACAGGGTAGAAGCAGTTCGTATCAAAAACAACAAATCGGGTGAAACTTCTGAAATAGCTATCTCAGGATTCTTTGTTGCCATTGGACATCAGCCCAATGCAGATATTTTCAAAGAATTCATTGATATGGATGATGCAGGATATATAAAAACCATTCCGGGTACATCCAAAACAAATATCGATGGAGTATTTGCTTGTGGTGATGTGCAGGATAAAAATTACAGACAGGCGATCACAGCTGCCGGCAGTGGATGCATGGCTGCGATTGATGCCGAGCGCTACTTAGCTGCCAAGGGTCATTGACAGCAATAACCAGCCGGATAAATAACCCAGCAATACCCAAACACTGACGTTCTTTAAGTACCAGCCAAAATTTATTTTGGTGATTCCCATGGCTGCAACACCAGCTGCAGAACCAATGATCAATAAACTTCCCCCTGTTCCAGTGGTGTAAGCAAGCATCAACCAAAAGGGATGATCTGTCGGAAAAGTTGATAGATCATACATGTTCTGAGCTGCGGCCATCAGAGGCACATTGTCTACTACAGCAGAAGAGATGCCCAAGATCATTGCAATTTTGCTCAAGCTCTTTGTATATCCTGAAAGTATGTTTGAAAATGTATTGAGATGACCTGCGGTTGACAGGGCGCTTACTGCAAGCAGGATGCCAAGAAAAAACAAAATGCTGGGGGTATCAATTTTTTTCAAGACATGATTGATGGAAGTAAGCTGCCTTTGCTCTTCGTCTTTTCTTTTGTCAATCAATTCTGAAAGCAGCCAAATCATACCCATCGCCAATAACATACCCATGAAAGGCGGGAGTCCAGTAATGGATTTGAAAACCGGTACAAACAAGAGTGCTGAAATCCCTGCAATAAAAAACATTGTTCTGTATGTTGATTGTTGATTGCTGGCTATTGATTCAGGTTGAATTACTGGTATATCTCCTT
>JBEAYH010000146.1:0-2503 GCA_041159435.1 Bacteroidota bacterium
AAATCATCCAGCAAAGATTTAATACCTGACAGGTACTTAATTTTTAGTCGGTGGTCGAACTGATCCTCCAACTCCAGCCATTGTTGCAATGCATCGACGGCGGTATTGAAGTTTTTTTGAAGTCCATTTTGAGCCAGATCAATATCCTCATGCAATTTTACCCTCCTGATGTCTCTTGTCAATGAAGCAGAGTCTGCAGTTTTTTGAGCAATTGACAAAAACGGCAAAAGGAAAACAATCAACAAAAACCGCAAGGGTAGCATGTGCACGAAATTAATTCATTCTGCCGCCGGGATACCTTATTTTGCTTAACAATTTATTAATCTTGCATGATTGAGTATTGATGCTCATCCAAACTAACTTTGTACATACAGTTTATCCACTCCATGGCACCTGAAATCAAAAAAGTCCTTATAGCTGACGATGAGCCTGATATTTTGGAAATCATCAGTTATAATTTACAGCTGCATGGATACACGGTTTTTACTGCAAAAGATGGTGATCAAGCCATTAAAATAGCGAGCGAAACGCATCCTGATCTGATCATATTAGACATCATGATGCCCAAGAAGAATGGAATTGAAGTGTGCAAACAACTAAGGACACAGTCAGATTTTCAAGATACTGTCATCGTTTTTTTAACCGCCCTGAATGATGAACTTTCACATGTAAGAGGTTTGGAATTTGGAGCAGATGATTTCATTGCCAAACCCATTTCTCCAAAAGTAATGGTGTCTAAGGTAAATTCATTTTTCAGGCGTATCAACAAACAAGATTCCTCCAAGGCCATTGAAATGGGTGATCTGAGAATCGAACCAGAGGAATACGTTGTTTACTATAAGGATCAACCCATCAATTTAGCCAAGAAAGAATTTGAACTCCTGAGTTATCTGGCATCCAAACCCGGACGCGTATTTCTTCGCAATGAGATTTTGAATAAAATCTGGGGCAATGAAGTAATTGTTGGAGACAGAACGATTGATGTTCATATCAGGAAAATCAGGCAGAAGCTTGGTATTGATTGCATAACCACCGTCAAGGGAGTTGGATATAAGTTTGAGCTTTAACAATTCTGCATTTTTGTGTAAGCTGCAAATGTCTAAATTGCAGTATGTTCGAATCTAAGAACAATTCGCCTGCTCGCATTGCCTTTTACATCAGCGCTTCAGCTGCATTGACAGCTCTCCTCATTGCACTGCTGGCTGGTAATGAGATAGCAAAGTGGGCGGTAATTTCATCTGTTGTTTTTTTGGTTTCGTTTTTGGTTGCACGCTATTTGATCAATGAATTTATCTACAGGAGGGTCAAACTCATTTATAAATTTATCAACCAAACCAAGGCATCCAAAAGAGAGGAATTTTTTCAAAAAAATATTTTGCCCCAACAAAGCCTGGATGAAGTTGGAGAGGAAGTACTGAAATGGGCTGATCACCGCAAAGCAGAGATGGAAGTGCTTGAAAGAAATGAAGCATTCAGGAAAGAATTTTTACAAAATTTGTCACATGAATTCAAAACTCCCGCCTTTGCCATTCAGGGATATCTGGAAACATTGATAGACGGGGCAGCTGAAAATCACGAGGTCAATAAAAAGTTTTTATCCAACGCCTACAAGAATACAGAACGTTTGATCCATTTGATTTCCGATCTGGATGAAATTACACGACTGGAGAGCGGCAAGCAGGAAATGCATTATCAACATTTTGTAATACAAGATTTGATCAATGAAGTTTTTGAAACACTCAGCATCAAAACTTCCGTCAAAAAAATAAATTGCCTCATTAAAAAAGGATGCGAGCAACCCATCCTGGTTCATGCTGATAAAGAAAAAATAAGACAGGTACTGATCAACCTGGTTGACAATGCTGCAAAATATGGCAGCGAAGAAGGAAAGATTGAAGCAAGTATCTACAAAACAGACGATAAAACAGCATTGATAGAAATCACTGATGATGGAATAGGCATTGCAGAGGAACACCTGCCAAGAATCTTTGAGAGGTTCTACAGAACTGATTATGGCCGAAGCAGAAATATTGGCGGCACTGGATTGGGACTCGCCATTTGCAAACATATCATTGAAGCACACGGACATTTTATTCAAGCAAGAAGCACGCCAGGCATTGGCACCACTTTTGGATTTACACTTCACCTTGCCAAAAAATAAAAAGACAATACAAGCCGGAAGAGGACCAATCAATAAATGAGGTATTGGCCTTACCTGAAAAGCCACTCTGCGCTAAATGCCACTTAGGACCTAACTACAATCGATTTCATTGTTGTACAGTTGTTTCACGCTTAGTCCCTGCCGAACTTTTTAATATTAATTTTTTGTTATCTTTAAAGATCAAATGTGGATAACTTCAAGAATGATTTCGATATTTTCACATAAAAGTTTGATTATCAATGTGATAATGGTTGCATTTGTGCTTTGTACCAGCCATGCATTGTCCTCAACCCCTTTTGATTTCGATGGCGACTCACTCCAGTTTAGCTTAAAAATGCCAAT
>JBEAYH010000147.1:0-16482 GCA_041159435.1 Bacteroidota bacterium
GAGAATGATGCTGCGCAAATGAACAAAACACCAGATGGAAATTATTTTTGGATAAGAATTAGCGGTTTAAACCCAGGAGTTGAATATGCGTATCAATTTTTGATCGATGGAAGTCTCCGGGTTGCAGATTACAACACTGAAAAAATACTAGACCCAAATAATGATTCATTCATTCCAGCAAGCAATTTTCCAAATTTGAAAAGCTATCCAAAAGACAAAGCAAGCGGAATTGTAAGTATTCTGCAAACAGGGAAAACTGCATACCCATGGAGAGTAACTAATTTCAAACGACCCGACAAAAGAAACCTGATAATATATGAAATCCTTATAAGGGACTTTCTTGCCAATCAGAATTTTCAAACACTGAAAGATACCATCCCCTATTTGAAAAAGCTGGGTGTGAATACCATCCAACTCATGCCTGTTACAGAATTTGAAGGCAACCTCAGCTGGGGTTATAATCCCAACTTCTTTTTTGCAGTCGATAAATATTATGGAACAGAACAGGCACTCAAGGCATTCATCGATGAGTGCCATGCACAGGGAATGGCTGTTGTACTGGACATGGTCATGAACCATGCATTTGGTTCATCACCGGTTGCACAAATGTATTGGGATACCACCAACAATAAACCTTCCACAACAAACCCCTGGCTGAATCCAGATGCAAAACATCCTTACAATGTTGGATATGATTTCAACCATGAATCTGCTGCCACTAAAAATTTATTGAACAGAATGATCAGGCACTGGCTGATCAATTATAAGTTGGATGGATTCAGGTGGGATCTCTCAAAAGGATTTACACAAACAAACAATCCCAACAATGTATCAGCATGGGGCAATTATGATGCCAGCAGAATAGCAACATGGAAAAGAATCTATGATACCATGCAACTTGTATCCAATGGCAGTTATTGCATTCTTGAACATTTTGCGGACAACGCTGAGGAAAAAGAATTGGCAGATTATGGAATGATGTTTTGGGGAAATGGGAATTATAATTTCAATCAGGCAACCATGGGATACAGCCAGGACGCTGACTTCAGCGGAATCCTGCACAGCAAAAGAAATTGGCAACAGCCCCATTTGATTGGTTATATGGAGAGCCATGATGAAGAGAGACTCATGTATAAAAACATCAGTTTTGGCAACCAGTCGGTGAACTACTCTACAAGAGACAGCAATACTGCACTGCTTCGCATGTCGCAAGCTGCAGCATTCTGGTCGATGATGCCAGGTCCTAAAATGTTGTGGCAGTTCGGTGAATTGGGTTTCCCCTTTTCGATCAATACCTGTGGAAACGGAACAGTGAACAGCGCATGCAGACTCGACAACAAACCACCTGTTTGGAGTTACCTGAACAATCCATTCAAAAAATCACTTTTCAATAAATATGCCAACCTGCTCAAGCTGAGAACAAATCCAAGTTTTATTACCACATTTACATCCACACCATTTACATATGATTTGTCTACTCCATTCAAGTGGCTACAAATCAATGGAGATTCACTCAAGGTGATGGTGATTGGAAATTTTGATATTGCTTCCCGTACCTCCACTGTCAATTTCCCGAATACCGGCATCTGGTACAGTTACTTAAACGGCACGTCCATCAACCTCAACAACGCCAGCACTTCCATTACACTCGAACCGGGAGAATTTCATGTGTATTTGAATAAAAATCTGAGCAATACAATCATCACATCTGTTTCCCAACCGATCCTTCCCAATGCAGATCAATTGACAGTGATTCCCAATCCAATCCATGAAAGCACCATGATTGGATTTAAATTGTCTGAAGCATCGCTGGTTGATATCAGCCTGGTAGATAACCAAGGCAGGATCGTTGAAAAAATCTTACACAGTTTCAGAAGCGCAGGTCATCACAGCATCCCCTTCCCCCAATCAAAGTTGTCTGCCAAAGCAGCAGGCAATGGTATCTATTATGTAATGCTGAAGACAAACAACGGAACCCTACTCAGCAAACATTTACTCTACTATTAGACATCCTGCGCCAAACCAATGCGCATGCATGATTTCATCAAATTAGAAGCCCAAATTGGCTGAAATGAAAGCCTATTCATTTATTTTTATTCTTTGATATCAACATGTTTGACAAAGAAGAAATAAAAAGATTGCAGGAACAGAGCAAAGCATTTCTTGACAAAAGAAATGAAGAGGAATTTATCAGTCAACATGTTGAAGACCTCCGCAAATGCATTCGATTCCACGAACACAGGTATTATGTCATGGATGACCCGCTTATTGCAGATGTTGAATTTGATCTGCTCTACAAATTGCTTGAAAAAACTGAAGCAGCCGATCCATCTATTGTTACAGTTGACTCACCCACCCAACGGGTTGGCGCGGGTTTCACCAAACAATTCAATACAGCACAGCACCTGGTTCCCATGCTTTCGTTGGAAAACTCTTACGACGCAGATGATTTGCTGGAATGGGACAGGAAAGCAAGGGAGTTATCCGGACTGCAAGAATTGAGCTATTGCGTTGAACCAAAATTTGATGGTGCAAGTATTTCACTTGTATATGAAAACGATCTTTTTGTAAGAGGTACAACAAGAGGCGATGGGATTGCAGGAGAAGAGATCACACTGAATTTAAAACAAATAAAATCGATCCCGCTCTCTGCACCTTTTTCTAACTACGGCATTCAACAGGCAGAAATCAGAGGTGAAGTGCTGATGAACAAGAAAAGCTTTCAGCGTTTTAACGAGGGTCTCATAGAGCAAAATCTTCCACCACTTGCCAATCCCCGCAATGCTGCATCCGGTTCACTTCGCATCAAAGATGCATCAATCGTTGCGAAGAGAAATCTTGAAGCATTCATTTATCATCTCGCATATGTACATACTGAAGACAATGCAAAGGAAATTTCATCTCATTCCAAATCCCTTGAAATGCTCTGGGAGCTGGGCTTCAGGAGTCCAGTGCAAGAAATGAAAGTGTTTCAAGGAATTCAAGAGGTCATTGATTTTTGCAAGGCATATGAAGAAAAAAGAGATGAATTGCCTTATGAAATCGATGGACTCGTCATCAAAGTCAATTCATTTGCCTTGCAGGAAAAATTGGGTATGACCACACACCATCCCCGTTGGGCAATTGCATATAAATTCAAGGCGCGTCAGGCAACGAGTAAACTCTTACAAGTGGAGTTTCAAGTAGGAAGAACAGGAAGCGTAACACCCGTTGCAAAAATTCAACCTGTTCCCATTGGTGGCGTAACGGTTGCTTCTATTTCATTGCATAACCAGGACTTCATCCAAGAAAAAGATATTCAATTGGGGGATACACTTCTAGTGGAAAGAGCTGGAGATGTGATCCCTTATATTGTTAAATCATTCCCTGAATTAAGAACAGGCGAAGAGAAAAAAATTCTTTTCCCGACTGCTTGTCCGGTTTGTCAAACAACACTGATCAAACCCGAAGAAGAAGCAGTATGGAGATGCCCCAATGATCAATGCGATGCACAGGTTGTAGAACGCATGATTCACTTCACCAGCAAGGATGCAATGGATATACGTGGACTCGGAGATGCAAATATTCGCAAGTTTCATGAACTGGGTTGGCTGAAAAATATTCCATCTATATATAAACTACCGTTTGAATCCATCAAAAAAATGGAAGGATTCGGCGCTAAGTCAGTTACCAATCTTCAAGAAGCCATCGAGAAATCAAAACAACAACCTCTTTACAGATTGATCAATGCATTGGGCATCCGTTATGTAGGCGAAACAACTGCAAAGACCATTGCACAGTCCGTTGATCATTTGCTGGATTTGAGCAAGATGGATTTGGAAAGTTTGCAACAAATGGAAGATGTTGGCATAAAAGTCGCTGACAGTATTTATCAATATTTCAGCAAGAAAGAAAATATTGAAATGCTGGAAGAGCTAGCATCATTGGGACTTCAACTCAACAGCATCAAGCAACAGTCCTCTGGCGGAAAGTTAGAGGGAAAAACATTCCTATTCACTGGAACACTCAATCAGCTCAAGCGTTCTCAAGCAGAAGAAATGGTAGAGGCAAATGGAGGAAAAATTCTTTCGGGCGTTAGCAGCAAGCTCGACTTCCTAGTCGTAGGCGAAGACGCAGGATCCAAACTTGAAAAAGCAAAGAAGATCGCTTCGATCCAGATTTTGGATGAAGCTGGTTTTATTGCAATGATTTCAACAGTTAACGGTTAACAGTTGGCGGTTAACCGTTAACTGCCAACAATCACTAAACCAATCCCTTGCTTATCAAATACTCCCCAATTTGAACTGCATTCGTAGCAGCACCCTTGCGCAGGTTATCACTCACGATCCACATGTTTAATGTTTTTGGCTGTGTTTCATCTCTGCGCAATCTTCCAACAAAGACCTCATCTCTTTCATGTGCATCCTTGGGCATTGGATACTGTTGCTTGGAAGGATCATCCACCAATACAACTCCGGGAGCCTCAGCAAGAAGTTTTTTCACTTCATTCAAATCGAATTCTTCCTCAAATTCAATGTTCACGCTTTCACTGTGTCCGCCCATTACAGGAATACGGACGGTTGTGGAAGTAACGCGGATGCTGTCATCGCGCATGATCTTTTTGGTTTCATTCACCATTTTCATTTCTTCCTTGGTATATCCGTTGTCGAGAAATACATCAATCTGAGGAATGACATTCAGATCAATCGGATAAGCATAAGCCATTTCACCTTGTACACCTTTGCGTTCATTCATCAACTGATTCACCGCTTTTACACCCGTACCTGTAACACTTTGATAGGTGCTCACCACAATTCTCTTTGCTTTGTATCTTTTATGCAAAGGTGCCAATGCAACCACCATTTGGATCGTGGAGCAGTTTGGATTTGCTATGATCTTATCTTCTGCTGTCAACGCATCTGCATTGATCTCTGGCACAACCAATTTTTTAGTGGGGTCCATTCTCCATGCCGAAGAATTGTCGATCACGGTGATGCCTGCTGCTGCAAACTTTGGAGCCCATTCCGTTGATGTGCTTCCACCTGCAGAGAACAGGGCCACGGCAGGTTTCATGTCGATCGCAGTCTGCATACCCACTACTTTGTATCCTTTGCCTTTGAATACCACTTCCTTGCCCACAGATTTCTCAGAAGCAACAGGAATCAATTCAGTTACTGGAAAATTTCTTTCTGCCAATACCTGTAACATTTTGGTACCTACGAGTCCGGTTGCACCTACTACGGCTACTTTCATATTTATTTTTTTTACCCTTGCGGGTGATTTAAAAAAAAGACCTTCCAAATCTGGAAGGTCGTTACTTATTTGATGTACAAAAGAGAATCAACCTTCCGCTAGGAATGTTTCTTGTTCTTTTTTGTATTTTTTATCATTGTCATTGCGGTTGCAAATCTAACAAGCCGGTTATTTTCCACCAAATAAATGTTGATTCCACTTTACGCAAACGTTTGATGGATGGTAGTTTCACCCTGTGAAATGGATTTGTATATGCATATTGAATATGGGAGTATTGCATGCACAAGTGGACAGGTATGCAGTGGTGATCAATGAAATCATGGTCGATCCAACACCGGTGGTTGGACTCCCCAACGCAGAATACATCGAACTTCGAAACTGCAGCAAACAGACCATTGATTTACAAAAATGGAAGATTGAAAAAGGCACTTCCAGTTATTCGATAGGAACTGCAACATTGTTGAAACCCGATAGCATCATTGTGCTTTGCTCCAAATCAAATACTGGTTTTTTCTCATCCATACGTTTAGTTGCAATGAACAGTTTTCCTGCACTGATCAATGAAGAAGGCACACTTGCACTCAAATCACCCGACAACCGTACCATTCACGCTGTTAATTATCAATCTGCTTGGCATGAAAATACTATCAAAGCAAGTGGAGGATGGAGCCTGGAAATGATCGATCCACTGAAACCCTGTGAAAAAAACAATTGGGGATCGAGTGTACACAGAAATGGTGGTACACCTGGACTTGAAAACAGCATCTATCTAAAAACAGTGATTCAAAATGGGTTTGAGATCAGGCAATGCGTTGCCATCAATGAACAAACGCTTCTCCTGCAGCTAGAAAATGGCATGGACAGCAGTTCCCTTTCAAATCCAGCCAACTACCAATTCAATAATATGCTCGATCATATTCAACAGGTCAATGCAGCAGGACCTCTGTTCGATGAAGCATGGATAAAATTAAAAGCACCCATCCAAGCAAATACTATTTATGCCATTCAAATAAAAAATATCCTGACTTGCAAAAAAGAGAAAACTTTTGAGGGTGTTGTTCAAACCGGACTTTTAAAAGAACCTACAGCGAATGATATCCTCATCAATGAAATACTTTTCAATCCGCCGCCCGACGGAGAGGACTTCATTGAATTATACAATCAGGGTCCCGCAGTGATAAACATCTACGATCTCTACCTCGCGTCATTCAACCAACTAGGAGGCCTGAACACGGGTTACAAGATTGGTGAAGGTTATTACAACTTGTTTCCTGGTGATTATGCAGTTGTCACAAAAGATACTTCATTTGTCAAAAAACAGTGGCCAACGGTAAAGAGTAGAAAAATGATTCAAATTAAATCAATCCCCTCCATGCCAGATGACGAAGGCAATATTGCAATAGTGAACAAACAAGGAAAATTGATTGATAAGATGCCCTATACTGAAAAAATGCATGACCCATTTATCTCAGATCCATCAGGTGTTTCCCTGGAGCGCATTCAGTTCACCATGTCTTCTGCTGACCCGACCAACTGGCATTCGGCATCATCAACTTCAGGTTATGGAACGCCTACGTTGGAAAATTCACAACACAATAAACCATTGATATATTCTGTCGCATTTAAGACGACCTCAAAAATCATTTCACCCAACAATGACGGCATGGATGACTATCTGACGATCACGTATCAACTGAATCAACCGGGATATATGTGCAGCGTCTTTTTGTTTGGGTTGAACGGGAACCTGATTTCCAAAATTGCAGACAACCAATTGCTCGGAACCAAAGGGAGCATTGTGTGGAATGGATTGCACCGAGAGCAGATGCTGCCCTCAGGGCAATATATCATTTACATTGAAGCATTCCATTTGAATGCAAAAACCATCAAAGAAAAAATACTGATTGGAATCAGATGATGCTGATGTCAAAATTAACCAGATCAACAAATTGTTGAATCCTGCTTTGAATATCTTCTTTGCTTATTTCCTTCATCCTGGTTGTGCCAAACTTTTCTACACAGAAAGAAGCCATTGCAGAACCAACGATGATCGCAGTTTTCATGTTCTCGAAAGAAATATCTTTTGTCTTTGCAAGGTGACCAACGAATCCGCCTGCAAAAGTATCGCCTGCACCAGTAGGATCAAATACTTCTTCCAAAGGCAAGGCTGGAGCAACAAATACTTTGTCACCATGAAACAACAATGCACCATGCTCGCCTTTCTTCACTACTAAATACTTTGGACCCATACCCATGATGGTCTTGGCTGCTTTCACCAATGAATACTGTCCGCTCAGCTGACGCGCTTCGCTGTCATTCACCAACAATACATCTACTTTTTTCAATACCGCTTCAAGATCAGCCATGGCAGTTTCCATCCAAAAATTCATCGTATCCATCACCACCAGCTTGGGCTTGTTTTTCATCTGATTCAACACACTCATTTGAACCGCAGGAACCAAGTTGCCGAGCATTAAAAATTCAGCATCCTGATAACTTTCAGGAACAACCGGCGTAAAATTGGCAAGTACGTTCAATTGTGTATCCAATGTATCACGCTCATTCATGTCCATATGATAACGTCCGGCCCAAAAGAAAGATTTCTCATCCTTTTTGATTTGCACTCCTTCTAATTGGACACCCAAAGAAGCGAGATGATCCAATTCCTCTTGAGGAAAATCACCTCCTACAACCGAGATCTGTTTGATAGGCTTTACAAAATTCGATGCACTCAATGCAATATAGGTTGCGGCACCACCAATGATGCGATCACTCTTTCCAAAAGGTGTTTCAATAGCATCAAAGGCCATGGTTCCTACTACGATCAGAGACATATGATTTTATTTGTGTGCGAAGGTAATGAAATGGTTAATGACTCAAAAAGATTAAGTAGCCATGAAGCGCTTTTTGAATGAAGAAGGTGTTTCTGCACTGTATTTCTTAAAGATTCGATTAAAATAGGAAAGACTTTCAAATCCACATTGAAAGCAAACCTCTGAGATATTTCTATCTGTTCTCAGAAGACGCTTTGACTGACTGATTCTGTACCGATTGAGAAATTCTACAAAACTCAAACGAGTCATTTTTTTGAAATACCGGCAGAAAGCCTCTGGACCGAGGTTGGCCAACAAAGCAACATCTTCGATGGAAATTTTTTCAGTATAGTTTGCATGGATATAATCATATATTTTCCCTAACCGTTCTTGCTCCTTTCTATGAAAACTGTTTTGATATGGAAGCTCATGCAATAATTCATAATCATCGGCAATAGACAAATACTGAAGAATGTCCAACACTTCTAAAAATCTTTTGAACCCATCTTGCTCGTGTAGTTTTTTTAAGCGTGCCCCTAATTTTTCAATCGTCTTCTTCCCAAAGCAGATGCCATGCGAAGCTTTTTCAAAAAGATTTGAAAGAGATTTTAATTCAGGAGTTTTTATCAAAACATCAGCCAGAAAATCCTCCTGAATATGCAATACAATTTTCTCGTAATCCGTTTTGATACCGTAATCAAAATTCAAATGCGGAATATATGAACCAATCAAAACCAAATCATTGGATTTGAACTTTGAGATATGATCTCCCACATGCCTGGTGCCATCCGCTCCATCTATATAAACCAATTCAATTTCAGGATGAAAATGCCAAAAGAAGAAATCGTGCAACTTGGGATTGACCATGATGTGGAAAGAGCTGTTCTCATCGGGCGAGATTTTCTCCAAAGCAGTGATATATTGCCCTTTTTTGACCATATATTATAGAATAGAATAAAAATAAGTCAAAATTGTTCAAATATTGGTCAATTTCGGTAGCCATCGACAGAAAAGGCATTTTTACTTTTACAATGAATCAAAACATCACCCATGCAACCATCCATGCAGCCTTCGATGCAGCCAACCATGGCAAATTCAAATCACAAGGACATTCCCGGAAATCCATCCACCGCAACTTCCAGTAAAATAAAATTGAATGACAGATCAAATGGAAAACCATTGCGGGTTTTGAGTGAAGATGATTGGGCATTCTGGAAACACAATGGATATGTAGTCATCAAGCAAGCCGTTCCACGTGAGCAAGCACTGAAAACAGCTGACTTCCTATGGGAGTTTGAAGAGAAAGATCCTAATGACAAAGAAACCTGGTACGCTCCTCCACGTGCTGAAATGCGCATGAAAGAACTGACCAACAGCGGTATGGTGGAAGTATACAACCATCAACTCTTGTGGAACAATCGTCAGCAGCAACGTGTGTATGATGCATTCGCAGATGTGTGGGGCACTGAAAAACTTTGGGTTACAATCGACAGAGCCAATCTCAACTTCCCTATGAGAGAGGGATTTGAATTCAAAGGATTTATACATTGGGATTATGACCCCGATACCAAACCTGAAAACGTACAAGGCGTGCTTGCATTGGCAGATCAAACTGATGAAAACATGGGTGGATTCCAGTGCATCCCTACACTCATGCGTGAATACGATACATGGAAACTAACACAACCCGAAGACAGAAACAAGTTCCAGCCTGATACCAAGGGCTTTGAAGACAAACTGGTAAAAGTAAAATTGGAAGCAGGTGATTTGCTGATCTTCAACAGTCTTCTTCCACACGGAATTCGTCCAAATATGTCTGGTGATAAAGTCCGCATCGCTCAATATATCTCGATGATGCCAGTGCAAGAAAATGATGAAGCACAAAGAGAGTGGAGGATCAACTCATGGCGCGACCGCATTGCACCAGAAGGATATGCATTCCCGGGTGACCCGAGAAAATGGGAACAAACAAAATACGATACTGCAGAGTTGAGTGAGTTGGGTAAAAAACTCTTGGGACTCCAATCATGGGATTAACAAATCAACAACTATATACCACGCTCAACAATGGCAATCAAATGCCCTTGTTGGGATTGGGTGTATATGATATGCATGCTGCAGAAGCAGTGAATGCAGTACAATATGCACTGGAAACAGGCTATCGCCTGATTGATACAGCTGCGATGTATGAAAATGAAAAACAAATTGGCGAGGGCATCAGGCGCTCAGCTATCCCAAGGGATGAAATTTTTCTTACTACAAAAGTCAACAATACCGACCAAGGTTATGATGAAACTTTGAAAGCCTTTGATAAAAGTCTGCAAGAATTGAATGTAGGATACATCGACATGTACCTGATCCATTGGCCCATCAAACATCAACGCAAAGAAACTTGGAAGGCAATAGAATCGCTGTATAGAAATAAATTGGTTAAAAACATTGGCGTTGCAAATTACCTCTTGCCATTTTTACAAGAGTTGGAAACATATGGTACCATCATTCCTGCAATCAACCAAATGGAATTCAGTCCCTTTCTTTTTATGCAGGAAGAATTGGATTATTGTGAACAGCATAACATTGTGCTGCAAGCGTATACTCCATTGGTCAGGGGACAAAAATTCAATGAACCAAGCGTTCGGGAATTGGCAGAGAAATACCAAAAAACACCCGCACAAATCATCCTCAGGTGGGCTGTACAGCAGGGAATTTCAACGATACCAAAATCATCCAACCCATCTCGTATCCAGGAAAATTTCAACATCTTTGATTTTGAAATGGATCAGTCAGATATACTGTACATGAATACATGGAATGAAGATTTCAGAATAGTTGACAATCCACTTGACATGCTTTAAACTCAAATAAACTCAAAATGAAAAATCTATTGCTTGCTTTTTTTCTGTTGATCAGTAGCTTCTCTTTCAGCCAATCCAACTCGGGTGATTTAAGACATGTAGTCATTTTTAAATTCAAGGAGTCCAGTTCAAAGGAATCAGTTGACAGTGTAGTGAATAGTTTCATGGGACTCGCTAAAAAAATTCCAGTCATCAAATCAATGGAATGGGGATTGAATGACAGTCCCGAAAATTTTCACCAGGGATTCACCCATTGTTTTGTACTTACTTTTTCAAGCAAAAAAGACCGAGACGAAGTATACCAAAAACATCCGGCACATATGGAGTTTCAGAAAGTTTTAGGTCCACACATGGAAAAAGTATTTGTGGTTGATTACGCAGCCAAAAAGTAAACGTTTTCTTAAATCACAGCAAAACAAGGCTTGCTCAATCCGCTTCAAGCGCCCTATCAGCTTGTTTTCACAAAACATTGGCTGCTACAATGGTCGAATCAACTGAATTTTGCTGCTGTACCTTATTAAAACAGGAGGCAGCAATGAAAATGAAGTTGAGAAAGCATGCATGGTTGATGATATCAGCCTGTTTATTGATCTTATCCATGTTGCCAAGCAATGGCTCAGAAAGCAAGAAGCTGAGTATCAACATTGATCCAACCGGTAACACCCACTTCGGAATGTTGTGGGAAAATATTTCGAAAGCCGGTGCAGGGATTTCCGAAGAGGTATTTTCGTTGGCACTCAAAGGATTTTCAAAACTCCAAGCAGCCAACAGGTTGGGGAAGGACAGCATTTTGGCAATCGTCGATTTCTCCAAATCATCCAAGGAAAAAAGGCTTTACATCATAGATCTAAAAACGCAGGCATTGAAATTTCAGTCATTGGTTGCACATGGCAGAAATTCAGGAGAAGAGTTTGCAACTGATTTTTCCAATCAGCCCAATTCGCACAAAAGCAGTTTGGGATTTTACATTACCAAGTCAACCTATACAGGCAACAACGGCTATTCGCTCAGGTTGGAAGGATTAGAAAAGGGGTACAATGATTTGGCAGAAAAAAGGGCCATTGTGATACATGGTGCTCCGTATGCAGAAAACCCAAATGCATTTAAAAATACATACCTGGGAAGGAGTTTCGGATGCCCGGCTGTACCGATGAGCATCCACAGAGAGATCATTAAAACAATGAAGGAGGGAAATTGCCTGTTTATTTATTACCCAGACCAAACATATTTAAACCATTCATCCATATTGAATGGATGAATGCATCAAATCCACAGAGAAATCACCTGAAACAAGAAGCCAACGAACACACCGCCAATCAAATCGAACCAGCTGTGATCGGATACAATTTTTCTTGAAGTGATGGTAATTCCTGAAATGAAAATGGCAGCAAGTATGGGTGCGCCCGAATATTGACTTCCGTCCAAAATTGAAACGGTCATCAATCCCAATAATCCTCCAATACCCACCCCATGCATGCTGATCTTGAAATAATTATTCAACAGCAAAGAGGCCGCAGCAGATAAAAACATCCCTCGGCACATGCCGACCATCACCTCTGGCGTACCTGTTTGATTTTTGAAAACATAATAGGACCAGAAGAAAAATGTGATACTGGCGATATAGGGAACAATTCTTTCCTTCTGTGTCTTTAAGAGAAATGATTGATTGAATCCGAGTCCCCTTAACAATGCAACCACTATCATTGGAAAAAACAGATTGTTGTTGATGACAATCAACAATTTCATGAGTTTAGCTCTTTCGGAGTAACCAATGAAATAAGTAGGATGGACAAACAAGAGGTATGCGGCCATCAATACACCGATGAACAAGGGATGAAACAAAACAGAGAAGAGTTGAGACATCCTCATCAACCATGTTGGGAAAAATAACGGTTCAGTTTGTTCCTTCATCATCTAAAGTTCTTTGCGCATTCTCGCAACTGGAATATTCAATAACTCTCTGTATTTGGCAACTGTTCTTCTGGCAATATTATAGCCGCGGGCTTGAAGCATTTCGGTGAGTTCGTCATCACTAAGTGGACTTTGCTTGTTCTCGGCATCTACAAACTCCTGCAATATAGTTTTGACTTCTCTGGTAGAAACTTCCTCGCCACTTTCTGTGCTCAATGCTTCACTAAAAAAATGTTTGAGCCTAAAACTTCCAAATTCGGTTTGAACAAACTTGCTGTTGGCAACCCGGCTGATGGTCGAAATATCCAGATTGGTTTTTTCAGCAATGTCTCTCAGAATCATTGGCCTGATGGAAGTCTCGTCACCTGTGATGAAAAAATTCTTTTGATGGTCAATGATGGCCTGCATGGTAATAGTCAGTGTATGCTGTCTTTGTTTGATGGCATCAATGAACCATTTTGCAGCATCAATTTTTTGTTTGATAAAAGAAACTGCTTCTTTTTGACGCTTGTCTTGCTTGCTTCCACGCTCATAGTCCTTTAGCATATCTCTGTACTCACTGCTAACCTTCAGTTCAGGTGCATTGCGCTGATTCAAGGATAATTCAGGAATGCCATTGTTGTTGTAAACAAAAAAATCAGGAACGATGTACTGTTCCGCCTTGTTCACAGATGCAAAATGTGCACCCGGACGCGGATTTAATTTTTTAATATCGGCGATGGCATCTTTGAGTTGATCTTCTGTAAGCTCAAGTGACTTGATGATTTTATCATAATGCCTCTTGGTAAATTCATCAAAATGAAAATCGATGATGCGCAATGCATTTTTTTGAGAAATACTGGATGCTATTTTCAATTTTCGTCTCAACTGAATCATCAAGCCCTCTCTTACATCCCTTGCTGCAATGCCAGGTGGATCAAACTGCTGAATGGATGCGATCAGATACTCCACCTCTTCTTCTGTTGATTCAATATTTTGCTTGAATGCAAGATCGTCGACGATTGAATTGGTTTCGCGCCTGAGGTATCCATCATCATCGATGCTTCCTATAATTTGTTCAGCAATGGTAGATTGATGATGATTCAGGTTGAGCAGACGCAATTGATCAAGCAGTATTTCGTGCAATGAAACAGCGGTAGGATGGGGAATGGAACCGCTTTCCTGCAATTCAGGAACAAGGTCATCCTTTAATTTATAATCGGCTATTTCTCCGTCATCATCGTAATCGCTAAAGTCAGCAGTCTGTTCTTCATCAGATGATGATTCATCCCCCATGAAATCTTCATTGCTCTCTGTGGGCTCCTGTTCCGGTTCAGCTTCGTTCTCATCCTTCCCAAGTTCCAGTGCGGGATTTTCATCTATTTCTTCTTTGATTCTTTCATCCAATGTAGCAGTTGGCACCTGCAACAGTTTCATGAGCTGTATCTGTTGAGGAGACAGTTTTTGCTGAAGTTTTTGATGAAGACCTTGGTAAAGTGCCATACAGTTTGCTGGTACAAAGTTACTGAGGCGACCTAAGATTATCCAACAAACTGTTCAATTGTTTGAGTTCTGCATCAGTTAGATTGGTGGTTACGCTTGTCATGTCAGCTTGTTTATTATCGATTGCTTCCAGCATTTTTTTACCCGCATCGGTGATGTTAACGTCAACCAGCCTCTTATCGGTTGAACAGATTTTTTTTACAGCGAGTCCCTTTATGACCAACCGATCGACAATCCTGCTTGTATCGCTCATTTTATCCAACATCCTTTCACGAATCGTCAGCGTGGAAAGGGGCTGTGGATCGCTTCCGCGTAAAATGCGCAGGATATTGAATTGCTGAAGGGTGATATCCTGATCATCCAACACTTTTTTTATGTGCTCGGTAATCCAGTTAGATGTATAAATAAGATTGATGACGGCCTTCTGGCCCTCACTTGTAAAATGATATTGGTTGATGTCTTTCTCTATGCCCATGATGGGTTGTTAATTATAGGACTTTGCAAATTCGTTTGTATATATCTTGATCAGAATGATGGCATAGCTGAAGATCAATGGTCCAAATATAAATCCCATGAATCCAAACAGCTGCAACCCTACAATTACTCCAAACACGGTAATCAACGGATGTACATTGCCAATTTTTTTCATCAGAGTTACCCTTGCAAGATAATCCACGTTGCCAGTCACGATCAGACTGTAGATAAGCAATTTGGTTGCATCTCCATCCAGCCCCTGTGAATACATATAAATAACCAGTGGCACCCAGATCATCATGGTACCTATGATGGGGAAGAATGCAAACAGTCCTGTTAAAAATCCCCACATCAATGCATCTCCAGTTCCGAACAGCGTATAACCCACCCACGCAGCGAGTCCCTGTATAAATGATATCAGTGGTATCCCAATTGCATTTGCCTTCACCATATGGTTGGTTTCCATGGTAAGTGCTGCGATGCTATCATCATTCAATGGAATGAAGTTTCTAACAGTGTCTTCCATTTCTCTTCCATTGGTAAGCATGAAATACAGAACAAAAAACATGACCAGTAGGTTGCTCAACATATTTGCGGAGCTGTTCAGAAATGTAGGAATGAATTCACCCAATGAGGATTTGATGGATGTAATATTTGCTGCATTGAACAATTCTTGTCCGGTTAAGTTTTTGATATGATCTGACATCGCTTGCAAACCACTCAAAAGCTCATCGGTATGCGAAAATATATTTGCGACCCTTGGTGAAATAAGTACAACGGCATAATATATGGGTCCGGCGATCAACGCAAGGAAGACAAAAATGAAGAGTCCAGCTGTTAGCCCAGCATTCCACTTTCTTTTTTCCACCAAGTTGGAAAAAAGATCTCTTGTAATAATATAGGTAGTGAGTGCACCCAGCAATCCAGGCAAGAACAAATACAATTCCCTGAAGATCAAAAAGCCAAGAAAGGCAATGATGATCAGCAATACAATTTGTCTGACTTGGTTGTTAAATGGTGTCATCTGTTGTATCCAACATCTACAGGTGTTGGCTCCATAATTTTTTGAAAAGCTTCATCAACATGACAAAACTAAGCACAAGCCAGCAATAAAAAATGATGTTGCCCATGCGGCGGCTCTCATCGAAAATAGCCCATTCAAATTTTAGTCCAACGAGTGTATTGATCAAGAGCCATGTAAGTGAAGCAGAAAGCGTCCAAACGATTCTTTGCAAGAAATTTCTAACCTCTGGTTCCAATGAAAATATTTTAATGTAGAATTCAGCTGCTGTGATCAGCTATGATCACCCACGCTCCATTCCTCTTTTCAAATGTAAGGGTATAATGACCGCCGACATCCCCGGCAGTTCTTTTTAATTTCCATTTGCCCACAACCAAGTAATGTTTCTTACCCAGTTTTCTCAAGTGGAGGATATCAAAACTGAGCTGACCCATTCTGTCTGCCCCTGAATAATTTTTCTTGTAATTGGAGAGAGTGGATTGGTATCCGTAGGTGACTCCGTTTTTACCGATGTACATCAGCGAATCACTTTCCAGGTAACCGATCATGAAACGATCAAAATCACCCGCATTCCATGCCTTGGTCTGTTGATCAAGGATGTTGAGAATTTTTTTCTCGTCTTTTGATTGAGAAAACAATGCTGCTGGAAAGAGCAGTGCAAGGATAAACTGTTTCATACTAGCTAGCCCAAGCC
>JBEAYH010000167.1:0-9913 GCA_041159435.1 Bacteroidota bacterium
AGTGTAGTGACCACCTCAAAATATACAATTGCTTTTCCTCCCACTCTTCCTACTTTCTTCAAATCATTCATGCCGCTGATGCCAAGTGAAATGGTCAGAAATATGATGGGGTTGATGAAAAGTTTCACCAGTTCAATGAAGTATTTCCCCAAAGGTTGCATCGCAACTCCAGCTTCCGGATTGAAATGTCCCAGCAATGCACCCGAAAAAATTGCAAGCAACACCCAGGTGGTGAGGTTGGTAAAAATCTTTTTCATTGAACAGTCAATCTTGTGTTGACTAAAAATAAGCAATAAATCTTGCAGTGGAAGATTGCTTCAGCAACTGTCGACTGATGACATTATTTTTTATAACTCAACCCTTCGTTGTACCAAAACAATCCGTATTGTTTTCCCTTAAGGTACCCTGGTACATCCGATAGTTGTTTTTGTGCCTGTTCTTCAGAGACAGGTGTCGTAAATGGCATTTTGCCTGTTGGATTGAATTTCCCTGTTACAATATCCAATACAGCATCTGGTGTATTGCCAAATGTTGCCAGGACTGCTTTGATAGTTGCCTTGGTTTGCTGGTTGTATATCCTGTCAATCGCCAGTGATTTAGATACCTAAATGCTAAAACGATTTCGGGGGGAAATCTTAATTTTAAAGCAATATGATTGAGATCAAGTTGGTATGTTCGGATGAGGAGATACTACAAATCAAGTCCTTGCAAGAAAAAAACCTTCGTCAGCATCTAACCGATGAAGAGGCAGCAAGCCAGGGATTTTTGACTGCTTCTTATACGCTTCAATATTTGAGAGAAATGAATGCAGCTTTCCCTTCGGTCATTGCCAAAGAAAATGACCTGGTCGTTGGATATGCGATGATCACGAAAAAGGAAGTTCGCGAGGGGCATGATTTATTGAAAGATCTTTTTAATAATATTGATCGTTGTCAGTATGAGGGCAAGATATTGAGGGATGTAAATTATGTGGTAGTGGGTCAACTTTGTGTTGCCAAAGCATACAGGGGATTGAATTTGGTGAAAAGGATGTATGATCATTTTGCAGAAGTTGTCAAAGCATTTCATCCATACATTGTTACGGATGTTGATTGCGATAATCATCGTTCTCTGAAAGCACATGCCAAAGCTGGTTTTGAGGTGATCGATTCTTTGTTCTATGGAGGAAAAAAATGGGATATTGTCATTCGTAAAACATCTCTATGAAGCATTTTTTTATTGTATGCGGTTTGGTCATTATCGGAGCAATGGCAATTGCCCAACAAAAGCGAATTGAAACAGCGGTATATGAAATACCATTCGGCTATCAGCAAAAACAGATTTCCATGTTCAGTGGCGCTGGAGCTATACTGTCAAAGCAATCTCTCTCGTTGCATTTTTTGAAACACAAGAAGAAGTACAGCTTTCAAACCGATCCTTCAGGTGATGAACTTTTTTTTATCATCAAAGAGGGTCCGGTGGAAGTGATATTGAACAATACATCATCCTTGCTTGATAAAGGTTCAGTGGTTTTTGTATTGCCGGGAGATGAAGTAATTTTTATCAATCATCGCAAGGATCATGCAGAAATATATCAAATGCAGATGCATGCAAATGAAAAAAATATCCAAAGGGGTGTTCAGGCTGGAGCATCGTTTGCAATGGACTGGAATGAAATGGTGTTTAAGCCGCATGACAAAGGCGGCGTCAGACAATTGTTTGACAGAAAGACCGTGATGCTGAATAGATTTGATATACATATCACTACCCTACATCCAGGCTTCAAAAGCCATGATCCTCATACACATGTCAACGAAGAAATTATTTTAATGATAGATGGTGTCGGTGAAATGCAGTTAGGTGACAAGAAAGCGAAAATAACCAATGGCGGTGCAGCATGGGTAGAGTCACTTATCCCGCACAATATTACCAACATTGCCAAGCGGCCTGCTACCTATTTTGCTATTCAATGGAACTGAATAAAAGTCAATCATAATTTTCTTATTTTTAAGCATCAATCACGTACATGAAAAAGAATAAAAATTTAATAAGTCTTGTAGTTGCCGGAGCTTTTTTCTTTCTAGCTATTTCAGGAATATTGATGTGGCTGAAACAGAAGTCACATGAAATCGAAATGACCCACACCATATTTGGCTTGTTGTTTCTTTCCATCGCTGTATTTCACATTGTCAACAACTGGGGCTCCCTCAGAGCGTATTCAAAAGATAAGACCACTGGTTCCATCAAAAAGGAATTGTTGTACTCCGCTGTTCTTGTATTGGCCATTCTTGTATTGGCTTATACGGAAGTACTAGAACCCATTGCTGAATTTGGCAGAAGATTTGCAAAACCCCAGGGTCCAAAGCCTCCTGCAGCAATCAGTTTCAAAGAAGCAACCACATTGGATTCCATCACAGGACAGCCTGTTACTTTGATCCTACAGAAAACAGAAGAGGCCATGAATGGTCAGCTTACTGTTGAAGTCGCAGATACTTCCGGAAATGTATTGTCAACATTGTACGCTTCAGACTCCGAGCAAAAAGGTCCAGCTGTAAACCTGATACTGCATTCAAAAATAGCTGCTGCTGCCCCTTTTAAATTGATTGTGAAGTCGACTGTTGCCGAACTCACAGAAGAAGAGCAGGAAGAGATACGAGAAGGGAACAAGGTAGAACCTAAAAATCTAAAAACGTTTCAGCAAGAGGTATTGATCAGCAGCCTTCAAGCAGGTTTCCAAAACATTGTGGCGGGAGAGCATTCTCCATTGAAGCGCGGCATCCTGGAAGTGAAATAAGATCAACCCCGTATACTCTATTTATTGGTAAATTGCAGCCTCAAGATCAGCGATGAAAGAGAGGTTGCAAATACTTGCTAGGGATTTGGATGGTGATATATTCTTCGACGATACCATTCGAACCCTCTACGCCACAGATGCTTCGGCATACCGTGAGATGCCTCTTGCAGTTGCCATTCCTCTCAATACCCATGACCTCAAAAAATTAATTGCTTTTGCAACTGCAGAGAAAACATCATTGATTCCACGTACAGCAGGTACATCTCTTGCTGGACAAGTAGTCGGAAATGGAATCATAGTTGATGTATCAAAGCATTTCACAGACATTCTTGAACTCAACAAGGAAGAGAAATGGGTAAGGGTTCAACCAGGTGTGATCAGGGATGAACTCAATTTGTTTCTGAAGCCCCATGGTCTGTTTTTTGGTCCCGAGACCTCTACCGCCAATCGCGCCATGATAGGTGGAATGGTGGGGAATAATTCATGCGGGTCCAATTCAGTAGTATACAGAAGTACCCGCGAACATTTGCTTGAAGTGAAAGCAATCTTGAGTGATGGGTCTGAAGCAGTGTTTCATTCAGTATCCCTGGATGCTTTTCATGCAAAATGTGAAATGGACAATCTGGAAGGCTCCATTTATAAAGCAGTCCGTTCATTGTTGGGAAACTATGAAAGTCAGGAAGAGATCAGGAAGGAGTTTCCAAAACCTACAGTTGAAAGAAGAAATACTGGTTATGCGGTAGATCTGCTCATTGAAATGGCACCATTCAATGCAGGGGGACCCGATTTCAATTTTTGTTCATTGATTGCTGGTTCTGAAGGAACGCTTGCATTCATTACGGAAATAAAACTACATGTAGTTGATCTGCCTCCGAAAGAAACTGGATTGCTATGTGTCCATTTCAACAGCATTGATGAGGCACTGCATGCCAACCTGATTGGTTTGAAGTACAAGCCAAGTGCCAGTGAATTGATTGATCATTATATCTTGGATTGTACAAAAGAAAATATCGAGCAAAGGAAAAACAGGTTTTTTGTTCAAGGAGATCCCGGTGCTATTTTAGTGATTGAATTTTGTAAAGAAACACGGGAAGAAATTTTATCGATTACCAAACAAGTGGAGGCAGAGATGCGTGCTGCTGGATGGGGTTATCATTTTCCGGTTTTATTTGGAGAAGACAGCAAAAAGATATGGGCATTGCGTAAAGCGGGACTTGGATTGCTCAGCAATCTTCCTGGTGATGAAAAAGCAGTTCCTGTGATCGAGGATACTGCTGTTGATGTGGAGGACCTGCCTGCTTACATTGCAGAATTCAATCAAATTTTAAAAAAACATGGATTGTATTCTGTGCACTATGCACATGCAGGTTCAGGAGAGTTGCATCTTCGTCCAATTATCAATTTAAAGACAGAGCAGGGTAATCAGTTGTTCAGGGTTATTGCTGAAGAAGTAGCAACGCTTGTTAAAAAATACAAAGGCTCATTAAGTGGAGAGCATGGTGATGGAAGGTTGCGGGGTGAATTCATTCGTCAAATGATCGGTGAAAAAAACTATAAGCTGCTCAAGGAAGTCAAAAATATTTGGGATCCCCAACATATTTTCAATCCCAATAAAATCGTGGATACACCTTCCATGAACGCAATGTTAAGGTATGTACCTGGACATTTTACTCCGGAATTCAAAACCATCTTTCGTTTTCATCAGCAAAATATTTTGCAACATGCAGAGCAATGCAATGGATCTGGTGACTGTCGAAAAACACATTTATCAGGCGGTACCATGTGTCCTTCTTATATGGCAACACGGGATGAAAAAGATACAACCAGGGCACGTGCAAATATTTTGAGAGAATATCTAACGAATTCCAACAAAGAAAACCGCTTCGATCATCAAGAGATATATGATGTAATGGGTCTTTGTTTGAGTTGCAAAGCATGCAAAAGCGAGTGTCCTTCTAATGTTGACATGGCAAAGCTCAAAGCTGAGTTCCTTCAGCATTATTATGATGCGAATGGAGTACCATTCAGGGCGAGGCTGATTGCAAACTTCACAAAAGCCTCCGCATTGGGGTCGCTGGTTCCCTCTCTCTACAATGCCATGGTTAAAAATGGCATTACAGGTAATTTGATCAAACGCTTATCCGGATTTGCAATCAAGCGTTCAATGCCATTGATTTCAAAACAAACGCTCAAGTCGTGGTACAAAGAAAATAAGGATGCATTGCTCACAAAAAGTGATAAAGAACTTTATCTTTTTTGTGATGAGTTTACCAATTACAATGATGCTGAAATTGGCATCAAAGCAATCAAGTTGCTTACGCAGTTGGGTTATGCAGTAAAAATGGTTGATCATGAAGAAAGCGGACGTACATGGCTTTCAAAAGGGCTTGTTCGAAAAGCAAAAGAGATTGCCAACAAGAACATTGAATTATTTGCTGCAATCATTGATGCGCAAACCCCTCTGATTGGACTGGAACCATCAGCGATATTGACTTTTCGCGATGAATATCCAGATTTAGCTACAGACCATAATTTGGAAGAAGCAAAAAAGCTCTCGAATAATGTATTTTTTATTGATGAGTTTATTGCAAGAGAAATTGATCGTGGCAATATTACTTCTTCCAGTTTTACCCAATTGGATAAATCTATCTTGCTCCATGGACACTGTCAGCAGAAAGCAGTGGGATCGGTGGCAGATTCTCTAAAGATATTATCACTTCCAGTCAACTTCAAAGTTTCATCCATTCCATCTGGCTGTTGCGGTATGGCTGGGTCATTTGGGTATGAAAAGGAACATTATGATGTTTCTATGAAAATAGGCGAGTTGGTTTTGTTTCCAGCCGTCAGAAAAAATCATTCCAGTTGCACCATTGCTGCACCTGGCACGAGTTGTAGACATCAGATCAAAGATGGAACAGGTGTAAGGGCCTTGCATACAGTTGAAATATTGTATGATGCACTTGTGTAAGCAATCATTGCATCAGTACTTCATTGCAGATTTTACTTCCTGTATCAGTTCGTTTTGCAGTCTTATATAATATATACCCGGACTCAAAAAATGTCCATCCATTTCAGCCCTGAATGTTCCTTTATCAAAAATTCCTTCTGTAATTACTTTAACCAGTCTTCCAGCTCCATCCAGTATTTGCAGCAATGTATGACCACCTTCCGTTTTGAACTGAAGAGAAATTTTTCCATGAAAAGGGTTGGGATATATATTTAAATAACTATCTGTATTGCCTACAGGATTCAATACAGAGCAGGTCCCAACTTTTGTCAATGGCAGATCTTGAAAATTTTTCAGCATTACCTTGTTCAAAGTAGCGGAGTTTACACAAAGCCAGTTTGAGAGAAGGCTTGCATATATGCTCCTGAAATCATATTGATACGGGATATTGTCTCCAACAGCAGCTGTAGTTGGAATCAATGGTGTTTTACCCAATACACCATGGTTTACCTTGCTTCCAAATATAAAAAGTGGGGCTGCAGCTCCATGGTCGGTGCCATTTGAACCATTGCTGAGAATTCTTCTTCCAAATTCAGAAAAAGTCATTCCCATTACCCTGTCTTCAATCCCTAAAAATTTTAAATCATCCTGAAAAGCTTTGATTGCATCACTCACAGATTTCAGCAGTCTTGCATGAGTACCTGTTGATGTATCAGTTGTAACTACTTGTGTTGAATGGGTATCAAATCCTCCAAAACTCACCAGATAGATTTTCGTTTTGAGTCCACCTTTTATCAGTCTCGCTACAATTTTTAATTGGTCGCCTAAGCTGTTACTGGTTGGATAGGGAGATTGTTGAGTCACTTTTGAACTTGCGTTTTTGATCACATCTCCGTATTTCTGAGTCTGTTTGGCTATTTCTCTTACGTAGGTCAATTCTTTGCCTGCATTGCTTGATGGAGCGGGGTCAAGTTGATTATTGAAAAAATTATAATAACTGGTTGTATTTGAAATGCTCATTCCCATTGGCTGACTTGGACCTTGCAAAGACAAAGATGTGATGGAACCAATTTGAATGGCCAATGGATCGGGCATATTATTATTCGGATAACCAGTAGGAAAACCTGGATAGGTTTCATCCAATAATCTACCAAGCCAACCGGTATTCAGAAATTCATTGCTGGAGGACGCACTCATCCAAATATCTGTAGCCCTGAAGTGCGAAAAATTAGGCTGAGGGTATCCAACTGATTGAACAATGGCAAGTTTATGATCATTGAAAAGTTGTTGAAGTCCGGTCATTGTAGGATGCAAGCCAACATGCTGAATGTTACCGATGCGCAATGCAGCTGATTCTGCAATTTTGATGTTTTTTCTGGCATTGGCATAGTTGCTGTAATATTCAAGTGGAATTACAGTATTCAATCCATCATTTCCGCCAGTAAGCTGAACCAACACAAGCACCCTGTCATTTTCTGCTCCCGGCAACAGCAGATTATTCAACATGGTATGTCCGGCATCAAATGCCTTGATTCCTATGCCATTCATAAATGAAGGCACCATAAATCCTGCCGGCAAATAGTTTTGTATGAAATTTCTCCTGTTCATTTTCAGCAGAGCTGGTATTCAGGTAAGTTGATGATGTATTTCAAAAGATTGATGAGCGTGTTGTTCACATAATTTGTATTCGATGTCATTCCAGGTGCATTGATATATGTATCCCATGCATTGGTCCAATAATGATCATCAATTTGACCAGACAACAGAATGTCTTTCTTTATTTGATTTTTATGGGATGTAGAAATATCAATTCCGAGTAAATGATTGCAAATTTCATCAAGCAATTTATTCGGGTCAGATGGATTTTGAAACCCCTTTACGTAATCAATTGCTGGGACAATCATTTTAAATCCACTTGCTGTATAACCGGGGGTAATGAGATTTTGTGAATACTGAAGTCTTTTGGGCATGGTATCGGTATTGATCCAGTTGCCATAAAAGAGGGGAGCCTGGTAATATGCTTTCCAACCACTCACGTCGGGTGGATCTCCGATGTCTTGTTGTGATGATGAAAGGTATGAGACCAACTGGTTACACAATGTATAAACTGTTGTTACCTGATCAGATGCAGGGAATTTGATCTCTAGTTCTCTTGTAAGTCCTATGATCAGGTCAACTGGACTTTTGATCTGGCAACCTCTGTTGATGTTGTCAAAAAAATGCTCGCTGCTTATCAATGCTCTCAGGACTGGTAAGATTTCATAATTGTTTTTACGAAAGATATCTGCAAGGGGCTCAATGATTTCACGTTCAATTTCGGGTGTGATGTTGTAGTACACAAACCATGTATACAAGCGGCGGCATATGAAGAACGAAGCCTCTTTTTGAGAAAGAAGCATGTCGATCAACTGATCCAGCTCAGTTTCTCCGGTATTGGTATTGTTAACACCTGCAATAATTTTACCTCCATAAAAAGAGGAGAAAGTTTTATTGGTTGTATCATGTCTGGTTAAATCAAAATAAGATTCAAACTTGGTATTGTTGTTTCTCCACCCAGTTAAAATTTTTGCAGCAGCTTTTACATCATCTTCAGTGAACAGGGTATTAGTCCCTTTTCCTATCACAAATAATTCCTGTAGCTCTCTTGCATAGTTTTCATCAGGTACAGTTTTATTATTGTTCTGACCATTTAAATAAATCAGCATTGCAGGATCAAGCGTGATCTTTTTTGTTAGATTCCTAAAGTTTCCGAGTGCGTTTGATCTCAACAGTGTATGATGTTTGTAAACATACTGTGCAATTGATACTTCAATTGTTTCAGTAGCAAAATGGTTGTGCCAGAAAAGCGTCATTTTTTCTCTGATCGATCTGTTTTGATTGATCATTAATCCAATCCACCATTTTTTAAAAGATGATCTTCTCAATGATGAAAGTGTTCCATCAATTGATGTATCATTCACCCATGTTTGTCCGATTGCAATTGAATTATCAGGAGCAACAGATGCTGAGGGATTGTAGTCCTTCAATGGCGGGGCTGGATCAACAAATTGATTGGATAGCAATTCGTTGATCGAGGCATCAAAACCTATTGATTGGAAATATTGTATATCTTTTTTGGTTGCACCAAACAATGTTCTTTTCAATAAATGACGGACAGCATGAATATCCCATGCACCAGTATAGGTTTTTAAACCTGGGTAGAAGTTGTTATGTTGATTAACTTCAATCATTGATTCTATGATTGAAGTTATAGAAATAAATGCTTAATTACTTAGCTATCAATTGATTTTGTATAGCTAAAAATTTTATGTCTTTTACTTCTATAGTGCTTGATTCATAGGGATTTATGATCAAATGGATCATTGCCAATGCCAGTTCCTGAAGGGTGCTCACAAAAGATGGAAACAAAAAGTTAAGCATCGGATACAGAGCGTCTATTATTTTGAATCCCCATTTTATATTCTTTTGACCCGGAGTTGATTTCATGATACCTGGTCTGAAATTGTATACTGCTTTGAAAGGCAATTTTGTCAGATCATTCTCGGTTTTTCCTTTTACTCTTGCCCACATCAATTTTCCTTTCTCACTGCTGTCTGTCCCGGATCCAGATACATATATAAATGTCATATTTGGATTGATGGAAGAGAGGGTTCTAGCTACATGCATTGTTATTTCATAAGTGATGTGTCGGTATGCCTCTTCTTTTAGACCCACTGAACTGATGCCTGCACAGAAGAAACATGCATCAAAATTTGCAAGTTGATTTTTGATCCCATCTAATGCCATAAAATCACTGACAATAATTTCTTTCACTTTTGGAGAAGCATGTCCAGATGGTTTTCTGTTAAGCAATAATATTTCTGTAACATTTTTATTCTGGACGCACTCAAGCATTACACCTTCTCCAACCATTCCAGTTGATCCTGTTATAATTACTCTCATATTAGTCAATTGCTTTATTTAAAAAATCAATCAGCGGTTTTATAGCTTCAAAATGTTTGATCACTTTAGAAGTCAGGTTTTTACTCAGCAGGTCTTCATCACTGATGGAAGCAAGAGCGGTAAAACTTTTGAGCTTGAGAAATGCGATCGCTGGATTGTTTTCATCATAATCTCTTGGTGGCCTGCTTAGTTTTGCTTCATCACTCAATCCAGGATAGATTTTTTTAAATGATTTGTTTCCAATGATATGA
>JBEAYH010000184.1:0-56154 GCA_041159435.1 Bacteroidota bacterium
GTGTAAATACTTAATATATTTCACAATACTGACTTTAAACAAATTTATATTCAAAAGGTTCTGTAAATCAGCACTTACTTTAAAGTAGCAATCGGCGCTGGATCCATATCTGAATACACCAGGTTTTCGCCTGCCATGCCCCAAATAAAACTGTAATTGCTTGTTCCGCATCCGAAGTGCATGCTCCAGGGCGCAGAAATCACAGCCTCATGATTGGCAACCACCAGGTGTCTGGTTGAATGCGGTTCTCCCATGAAATGAAAAACGCGGTGATCATTCGGTACATCAAAATAAAAATAAACCTCCATTCTGCGGGTATGTGTATGAGGAGGAACGGAGTTCCAAACCGAACCCTCGTGCATGGAAGTGAGTCCCATCACCAACTGACAACTTCTGATTCCTTCAAGGTGTATGTATTTATATACAGTTCTCTTGTTCGCCGTTTCCACTGCACCCAATTCAACGGGCTGTGCTTCATTTTTTTTGCAAACTGCAGTTGGATATGCATGATGGGCAGGGGAGGAGAGAAAGTAATACAAGGCAGGACTCGCATTGTTTTTTGAACCGAATGAGACTGATTTAACACCCTTGCCCATATAGAGACAATCCATTTTTGCAAGTGAATACTGTTGTCCATCAGCTTCAACAATGCCATCACCTCCCACATTGATGATTCCCATTTCTCTTCTTTCCAAAAAATAATCTGCACGCAGTTCAGCAGGATTGGGAAGCTCTACGTTTTTATCAACTGGCATGACACCGCCTATGATCATCCGATCATAATGACTGTATGTAAGTTGGATATTGTTTTTTTGAAAAAGTTCTTCAACCAAAAAGCGCGATCTCAAGTCTGTTGTACCAAGTTGAAGTGTTTCAGTGGGACTCTCTGCGAATCTTACTTGCATGTAAATTATTTTTTTAGTGAAAATGCTATAAGTGCTTTTACAAGCTGTTCAGCTGCCTGTACATTTTGATAGGAGCTTGGAAGCCTTCTGTGATGAATATATTCATTGTACAGCCATGGATCTCCTACTGCTATTACATGTCCCCTGCCATATGTTGCATACGCAATGACTGGCTCGCTTCCATTGGTGGCTATTGTAATTGCATCGCTTGATAACTTCAATGCGCTTACATCTTTCATGAAAATATTCAAACCAGGACTGAATATGTTATTTTCTTTTGTTGGATATACTTTACCCATTTCATAATTCGATCCCTTCACCATGTTCACTGATTGATTCGTGAATGTGATCCCAAATTTATTTGAGAGAATATTGATGTGATCGATATCGCAATTTAAACTGTCATTTGCCATCAATAATAAAACTCCGCCTTTTTTGACCCAGGATGCAATAGTGGATGCATCAGTGGTATTCATGTAATGTGGATTGGGATTGTCTTTTATATGGTCTGGATCAACAATGATGTATACAGATGCAGCATTTAAATCATTTTTGGAGGGAGGAGTAAAAATTGTTTTTAAAACAGCATGTTGATTGGTGAATACCTTTGCCAATTCTCC
The DNA here is from genome assembly GCA_041159435.1 of Bacteroidota bacterium. GTDB lineage: Bacteria > Bacteroidota > Bacteroidia > Chitinophagales > Chitinophagaceae > Pollutibacter. The sequence goes on from JBEAYH010000184.1 coordinate 1,526, forward strand.
GAATCCTCCATCAGAAAAATCATCCCATGCATAATGCCAGTGGACTTCTTTTCCTGCTGCATCTTTTTTGGTCTCATGGTTATAATAAGCATCTAGTAAAACAACCGGCTGAGCTGTTGTTCTCCATCCTGCAACCAAAGCAAAAAATAAGATCAGCAGTTGCTTCATCAAATTGGAATTTTTACAGCCTGTCTTGCCAGTAATGTCCAAGCTCCTTTTTCTTTTTGAAAAATCAACAGCACTTTCAGTTTTACTTCACCCATCACACCATCATTGTTTGTTTTGGCATATAAAGTATGACGGACAATCGCTGTATTGCCTACCTGATCAATTGTTTGATCAGATAAGTCCATGGTTACAAAAACAGATTTTCCGCTGATCAGTGTTGCTACAAAAGCATCCTGGTTTTCTATCAATCCATTGGAGTGGCCATAGCTCAGGTGTGGTGAGGATATCGCTCTGAGCTTGCTTTCGTTTCCGCTCAGCAATGCTTCGCGGAGTTGAACGACGGCTTGCTCAACTGAATTATTCTTTGTTTGTGCATCTGAATTGCTCGCAAAAAATAGTAGTACTGCGATGAAAAGCGAGGTGAGAACTGTTCTCATATCATTGTTTTTTTAGTACCCAGTTTTTAAATCTGTGCATGGCTTCGAGATAATAGTAGTCAGCATATGTAAGTGGTACATCCACTTCTGAATTTGCTGGCAGATGCCCAACACTGTGTTTCAACAAAAACCCTCCGTTGTCTCCCAAATTGGCAGTATACGTAGAAGTAGACAATGTTTTAATAATAGATGCACTTTTATTGATATAGTCGACACTTTCAGTTCCTTTTGTGAACTGTGCAAGTTCAAGCAGTCCTGATGCAAGGATGGCAGATGCCGATGCATCTCTCAAAGTATTTGGAATATCAGGCGTATTGAAGTCCCAATACATGATATAATCCTTTGGCATGTTGGGATGATTGAATAAAAATTTTGCAATATTTCTTGCGTGATCAAGATATCGCTGGTCTTTTGTAAATCTGTACATCATTACAAATCCGTAGAATCCCCAGGCTTGTCCTCGAGACCATGCAGATGCATCATTGTATCCCTGGTGGTTTTTCCCTGCAATCAATGTGCCAGATTCCAGGTCATAATCAAGGACGTGAAAAGCGCTGTAATCAGGGCGATAATGATTGGCAATCGTACTGTTTGCATGATTGATTGCAATCTCTCTGAACTTGGGATCACCTCCATTTTGGGATACCCACATCAGCAATTCTAGGTTCATCATATTGTCGATGATAACCGGGCAATTGAAATTTTTATTTTTGTTCCAGCTTTGAATGGATTTGATCTGTGGGCGGTAACGCGTAATCAGAGACATCGCAGCAGTATCGATCGTTGTTTTGTCCTGTGGCCGCTTAAAAAGTCTATACGCATTGCCAAATGGGTTGTACATCATGAATCCCAGATCATGGTTGCCCGTGTAATGTTTCATGGGCTCCTGCAGGTCCAGTCTCTTTTGTGCTATGCGCAGAATTTCTTTGTCATTTGTATGTTCATACACATACAGCAGACTGGCAGGAAAAAATCCGCTGCACCACCAATTGGTTTTGCTGACCTCCACTGTATTGGATTTTGTATTCAGCGTTTTAGGCATCATCGTGTCCGGCACATTTCCTTCCAATACTTTCAACTGCTGTGAGGCAAATTGAAATTGTTTTTCAATCAGTGTAGACATTTCCCTGTTTGAAAACTGTCCGAATGCTGTGTTGATCAGGATGCCCGTTACCACGAGCAAACGCATGAGAGATATATGTTTCATTGGCAAGTAATTACAACTCTAGTTACTAAATATTTTTTAATAATCAGACTCTTTCGCCAATTAATTTATTCCTCTGAAGCAAACATTTTCGTTTAGATGCATTTCAGAAAAAATGAATTCTACTTAAGAGAAGTATTCTCTGTGTCTAAATTTATTTTTATTATAAAAGAGACAAAATTTTTTCAGATGGAGTTATGTTCACTGAAAAAAACACAATTGAAACAATGAAGGTGTAGCCCCGACAGGAATCGAACCTGTATCTAAAGTTTAGGAAACTTCTATTCTATCCATTGAACTACGGGGCCGAGGGATCGCAAAAATAATCAATTAAGCAATCACAGCGAGGGTTTGATTCAACAGCGGTTGCTATTTTCTGAAATATTGGTGACGAAATGAATAGGAAAGGATGATGTTCCAGGCAAAGCTTCTCCCTCCAACCAAATCAGATTTGATCTCTTTGTTCATAACCGATTGCAAAGAGAAAGGGGATTTGGTATGAGACAACCGTAAGATGTTGGCCATATAGAAGCCTTCCTGCCCATCTAAATACAAATAGAAAAACTGCGGTGTCCAGGAAAAACGCAGATCCTTCCCAACTGCAAGGTTGGAAATATTTGTATTGAGAGCCAGAAAATATGTTGAAACTGGACCATCTTTCTGCAATCCCATCCCCCTTAATAAATACGGTGCAAAACTCAGGTGCTTTGAAACAACAAAAGAGGGTGCAATTTCATAAGCAATAAATCTTCTCGCCTGTGTGATGTCCCATGTCTTGTTGTTCTCAGTAACCGTTCTGAGCTGAAAATTATATGCGGGATGAATTCCTGCGCTTAAATTGAATTTTTTATCCTTGATGAACTTATACCGAAACCAGAACAACATACCACCTTTTCTTGCATCAAGCGTGAGTCGTACATCTGGCTCAAACGAGAACCTATTTTTACTGATGTAGAAATTGGTTATCGTGGCAGGTGCATTCAAGGAAAATGTAGGAATGATGGAAATTCCATTATTGGTGAGTCCAATGCTACCACTGATATTCAGTGGTTTTGCTGTGGTATCTTGAAAAGCATTGGCGTAGGATACTGCAAGAAAAAATGTACTATAAATCAGTAGAATTGCTCTTTTCATCAAGTAATAGACGGTAAAAGTATAAAAATCATGTGTTAAATCACATGATGAACTTTAAATATATGAGTAACTTTATACCTCGTTGAGGTCCTCTATCATCCATATCTTTTCTCTTGTACTGCTATATTTTAGTTCACTTCATATTTGTGCTCAATCCAACCATGCATTGATGGGCTCAAGGTTTGCTGGAAGCATCACCATGTATCAGAACCCGGCATCCACCATTGCTTCTAAAGACACCATCGATTTTTCAATATCCTCTCTCCAAGTAAATAACTACACAAATTTTATTCAATTTGGATATGCACCTCTGTTGCGCAAGAATCCCATCACCTCATTTGATTTTACCGAAGGTGATTATGAAAGAGATCTGATTACCAGCCTGAACCTGTCACTGTTGAGTGCAAAATACAAGCTCAATCCAAAAACAGCGGTTGGATTTGGAATCAATTTCAGGAGCATGATCAATGTACATACAAGTCACTATAACCTGACAGACTCCTCTACAGACATCATCGCTTTTCTTGAACAAAACACCGGCAGTCTTCCTTTCAAAGGAAATGCTGCTACCTCCAACTGGATGGAGTATGTCGGAAATTTCTCTCACAATTTGGTTGACAACAGAAAAATGATCTTGAATGCAGGTGTGAATCTCAGATTGAACAGGGGACTCCTCGGACTGATAGGCTCAATCGACAGTCTCGAGTTTCAAAAAGCGAATCTATTTGGGAATGATTTTTATACAATTAAAAATGCCGATTTTCTGTACGGTTATTCAACGACTGCAACCGCCTGGGACAATACACAGCGCTTCAGGGAGAATTGGAGAAATGTGATGCGAGAGACCAAATGGGGTGCATCCATTGATATGGGAGCTGAGTGGCTGATCAAAAGCAATAAAGAATCGGATTGGTTTTATGAGGGATTGGACTACAACTATATATGGAAAATCGGATTATCATTATTGGATCTTGGATATGCAAACTATCAATATTATCCTGAAAGTGTAAAAACCAATGGTATCAAGGAGGATATGACGCCTGAAGTTTTGTTGGATAAATTTATCGGGGTGATTGACAATATTGCAAGCTTCAATGATACTGTATCTACCGTTGTTCAAAGCTTTACAAAATTAAATGGCAATTTTAAAATATTTCATCCAGCCAGATGGTTGCTGAATATTGACCGTAGAATAACAGGGAATTTTTTCATGAATGTTGCCGCGAATATTCCGATTTCATTTGTCAACCGCAACGCCAATTATGTTTTGAATGATGCAGGGATCTTTTCATTCACCTCCAGATACGAGCGAGAAAGAGTGGGATTGTATTTGCCTGTTATGTATAATACCAAAACAAAACTCAATATTGGTGCAGCAGTTCGAATGGGACCAGTCATCGTTGGACTCAACAATTTGAATGTTTTCAACAACAAGGTAAGTCTTCAAAATTCCAGCGGCTATATGTCGCTTCTTATTAGAATAAAGCCCAAGGTCAGGAAACCCAACTATGATTTTATAAAATCACCCCAACGCGTCTCATAGTGTTTTTTTCATCCTTACAAGCTCAATTCTTGTATCTGTTACTTCGAGGATTTCAAATTCAAATCTCCCTATAACAATGCGCTCTCGTATTTTGGGTATTGATTCATTGTGATGGATGATAAAACCGGATAATGTTTCTGAGTCATTCATTTCTAGTCCGAGTTTATACTTATCATTGATTTCCTCAATGCGCAACCTTCCGGAAAACTCAAACTCATTTTCATTGATCTCTCTTTCTATTAGTTCTTCTGTATCGTATTCGTCTTTGATCTCTCCAAACAACTCTTCCAACAGGTCTTCCATGGTTACAATGCCAGATGTTCCGCCAAACTCATCAACCACCCATGCCATGCTTTTTCTCTCTTTGATCAGCAAATTCATCAGGTCAGTTGCAGTCATGCTTTCCGGAACCGTGGGAATGGTATGTAAAACCGACTGTATCGCAGTTGGATTTTTAAACAAAGACAACTGATGAACATAGCCTAAAATATTGTCAATTGATTTATCATACACCACCAACCTGCTGAGGTTGGTATCAATAAATTTTTGCTTCAACTTTTCAATCCCATCATTGATGTGGATAGATTCAATCTCTTTTCTAGGTACAAGACAATGACGGATTTTTACATAAGGAAGGGTAAGAGCGTTTTCAAATAATTCTTTGTTCAGTTCCTGGCTTTCGGTTGCTTTCTCATCTCTCGGTTGAATAAAGTTTTCAAATTCCAGTCTTGTAAAAGAGGTTTTGTTTTTTCTCACGTGTACGTTGACAAGGTTTTCCAGGATCCATTCAGATACGCTTACAAACATATCTGCTACTGGGTGAAAAATTCTATAAAAAAATGCATAGATGGGAGTAAGAAAAAACATCATCGTATCACTCTTAGATCCAAACAGAGCCCTGCTGAAAAAGAAATAGAGCAGGAAGGAGGCAGTCGATACCACCAAATCAAACAGTATCCGGATGTACAGAAAATATGGAACGAGATCATCCAGCAGATAACTTTCGGTTTGCAACCACAATGGTGTAAGCAACTCATCCACAAAGAGTCCGTAGATGACCAACATGATGACAATGCCCACATTCATGGCATAGATAAACTTGGAAGGTTCATCCAAAAACTGAGAAAGAATACCTGCACTCTTTGAGCGTTGTTTTTTCCTTAGCTCTACCGCCAATCTGTTGAGTGAAACAAAACCTACTTCGATGCCTGCAAAAAATCCGGCTAGTATGAAAGCAATGAAAATTCCAAATAAGAAAAACGATCCCATACCTAACAAAGATACATCAGTTCCCAATGAACTGTCTAACCAATGCAATGACCTCTGCTGCAGCGCGCTCAATCTCATCGTTTAAAACTACCTGATCAAACTGACCTTTGTATTGCAGTTCCTCAGTAGCCTTGTTGATTCTGATCAGCATGTTTTCTGGGGAGTCGGTTCCTCTTTTGTGCAGTCGCTCTTTCAGGACCTCTAAAGAAGGCGGTTCGATAAAAATAGCCAGGACTTTTGATCCAAATTGATTTTTTACATTGATGGCACCTTTTACATCAATATCCAATACAGGCACTTTCCCTTCGTCCCAGATCCTTTTCATTTCCTGAACGGTTGTACCATAGTACAACCCTGGATAGACCATTTCCCATTCGACGAATGATTTATTTTCAATCAGTTTTTTAAAAACTTCTTCATTGATAAAATGGTAATCAACTCCCTCCTGCTCATTTCCCCTGATTTTTCTTGTAGTTGCAGAAACACTGAATGAGAGCTCCTTGTTTAGTGCGGCCATCAGTCTTGATTTAACGGAAGTCTTGCCGCCACCCGAAGGGGATGTTAGGATGATAATTTTTTTTGAATTGGTTGCTGACATGATCAAGAATCGATTCTTTTGATTTTTGCTCCAAGCGCATTCAATCGCTTGTCAATATATTGATAGCCTCTGTCAATCTGTTCGATGTTTTGGATGATGCTTTTTCCTTCGGCACTGAGTGCAGCAATGAGCAATGCAACACCTGCGCGGATATCCGGACTGGCCATGGTAATGCCGCGAAGTGACTGTTCTCTTTCCAATCCAATGACGGCAGCACGGTGTGGATCACACAGAATGATTCTTGCTCCCATATCGATCAGTTTGTCTACAAAGAACAACCTGCTCTCAAACATCTTTTGATGGATCAAAACACTGCCCCTGGCTTGTGTAGCAACAACCAATATTATGCTCAGCAAGTCTGGTGTAAGTCCGGGCCATGGATGATCATAGATGGTCAGCACAGACCCATCAATGAAATGTTGTATTTCATATACGTCTTGAGAAGGTATGATGATATCATCCCCCTTGCATTCCATTTGGATACCCAGCTGTTGGAATTTTTGTGGGATGATTCCCAAATGCCTAACTCCAGCATTTTTAATGGTGATATTGCTCTGGGTCATGGCCGCCAAACCAATAAAAGATCCCACTTCAATCATATCTGGCAACATGGTATGTGTGGTTCCACCCAGTGAATCCACACCCTCGATGCTCAGTAAGTTGGATCCAATACCCGTGATCTTTGCACCCATGCTGTTCAACATTTTGCAAAGTTGTTGAATGTAGGGTTCGCATGCAGCATTGTAAATCGTTGTTTTGCCTTTGGCCATTACTGCGGCAAAAATGATATTGGCTGTACCTGTTACGGATGGTTCATCCAGCAACAGATCTGTTCCAATCAATTGGTCAGTATGCAATCTGAAAAATCCTTCTCCCTGAATATACTCGAATTTGACACCCAATTTTTCAAATCCAATGATATGTGTGTCGAGTCTTCTCCTTCCAATCTTGTCACCACCTGGTTTGGGAATAAATGCTTTTTTGAATCTAGCCAACAGCGGACCCGCAATCATCACAGAGCCACGCAGGCGACTGCTGTTTTGCTGAAACGCCGGATCTTCCAACTTTTCCAACGCAACATCATCTGCTTTGAATGTGCAGGTATGTCTGTCAATACGTTCTACTTTCACACCCAGATCCGCCAGTAAACCAATCAGCAGATTTACATCCAGAATATCAGGAATATTCTGAATCGTTACCGTTTCAGTGGTGAGTAAAACAGCACTGATGATTTGCAGTGCTTCATTTTTTGCACCTTGGGGAGTGATTTCGCCTTTTAGTTGGATGCCACCCTGGACTTCAAATGCTTTCATGCAGATGATTTAATAGCAGCGATTATTTGAAACGCTTTTTCCCAAATTTCTGCTGTGGTCTGTTTTTACCGCCGCCACCGCCGTTGCGGTTGCGCTGTTGGAATCCCCCTCCTTTGCCGCCACGTTTCATAAATCGATCGTCGCGCTCTCTGTACGCTCTTACAAATGGAGTATTGGTGAATTCTAATTGTCCCTGTGTGATTGAATTCAATTCACTGCGGATGCTTTCATCTGGGATCAATTCCTTGTGCCAAGTATTATAGGCAAGCTTCATGTAATATGCAATGATGTGCGCAAATCCAGAACGCTTCTCTTCATTTTCCTCTGCCATTGCTTTTGCAATCACCAATTCTAAGTGTTTACCCAAGTGAGAATATCTCGGATATCTTTTTGGATAGGGAAGTGGTGCAGGTTTTGCTTTGAGTGATTCGCGGGTGGGAATGGGATATGGACTGTCAACTTCCAAATTAAAATCAGCAATCAGAAAAAGATGATCCCAAAGTTTATGTCGGTAGTCTTCAACACTTTTCAGATGGGGATTGAAAAATCCCATCAATTCAATGACTGACTGTGCATTTTTTTGTCTTCTTTCCTTGTCTTCAATCGAAAGAATATGGTCCACCATTTTTTGCACATGTCTGCCATACTCCTTCATCGCCAAATGTGGCCTTGTAGTATTATAATCCATTCTTGATGCTTGAGAGTGACAAAAATAGGGATTATGGGCGTATTTGCTTAAAAATAGACCGAAAGGGTACCTTTTCATAATTTGCAGCATGTGCTTTTACAATGGAATTGACATCAATCGTGCTGAGCATATCAGGCTCAATAAGAAGGAAAAACAGCTGAGTGATTTCGACCTCAATCTTGAACAGCCTCTGGCGAGCGGTTTCGGATACCCTCTTTGGCCAGTTGTCAAACCCATTGAAAACGGAAAAGATTTTACCGTTGAAATGATGCATTGGGAATTCATTCCCTCCTATGTTAAAACTTCAGAAGCTTTGTTGCATTTTAGAAAAGGCGGATTCAATCCGAAAACCGGCAAAAAAGATTTCCCCCACAATACACTCAATGCAAGGGGTGAAGATGTTCTTCAGCGTCCCACTTATAAAGAAGCAGCTATCCATAGGAGGTGTCTGGTGCTGTCATCCGGATTTTATGAATGGCGACATTATACACCAGTAGGCGGCAAGGATACTGCATACCCCTATTATATAAGTTTAAAGGGCTGTCATTTTTTTTTCATGGCAGGAATTTTTAATCCCTGGCTAGATCAGTCAACCGGTGAAATGGTGAACAGCTTTTCTATTCTCACAACTGCTGCAAATCCACTGATGGAAAAAATTCATAACAACAAAAAGAGGATGCCGGTGATATTGCCTGAAGAGTATGCAGAGAAGTGGATTCAATCTGATTTATCAGTCAATTCCATTCAATCGCTTGCTACTTATCAGTTTACTGATGATGCAATGATGGCGCATACCATTCGCAAAGATTTCAGGCAAATCGATGAGCCTCGTGAGACATATCAATATGAGGAACTTCCTACACTCTGACGTAAACTTTCTTCTTGTCCATCCAATAACCAACTGCCCAACAGAAAAACATCAATGATGCAGAATAGAAAAATGATCCAAAGGGTCCGGGAGTGAGTTTTTGAAAAATGTCAAGGTTGATGGCTTCTTCGTATGACCGTCCTTTGGCATCTGTGAAAATATTGAACATGATGGGGACGAAATCAGAAAGCAAATAAATGAACAATGGATTTTTCCCAAATACTTCAAAGAAGTAAGTCCAGTCTTTCCTGTAACTGGTTTTGTCCAACACATAAACCAGCAAGCTGATGAGCAACAGATCAATACCGCAAGTATATAGTGTAAATGAACCCGTCCACAACTTTTTATTGATTGGAAAACTATAATTCCAGCAATATGCAATGGCCAATAAAATGGCGCCACTTAATAGAAGCTTGGTGAGCGTTTCGTATTCCTTCCCCTTTTCCCTCAACAGTACACCTGCATAATAACCTATGATCACATTTACAATTGATGGGAAGGTGCTGAGAAATCCTTCTGGATCAAATGGTACTCCTTCGCCTTTGTACATGTGGCCTTCACCGATCAACCACCTGTCCGCTTTGATCTGAAAGCTGCCCATCATGGTATAATCACCGCCCAGGTACATCAAAAGCCAGTATCCCAATAAAAAAACAACACTCAAAATGATCACTGATCTTCTGGACAAATAATAAATCATCAGAGACGCAGCTCCATAACAGAGTGCAATGCGTTGAAGCACACCAAATATTCTTGTGGTTTCAATGGGTTTCATCACCCATTCATTGGCTTCATTCAATTTGACGAAAGGAAACCAATAGAGCAAATAGCCAATCAAAAAAATGAGAAATGTTCTTTTGAATATTTTACCCAATACTGCCGATTGGTTCATTGTTTGAAACTTCGGCATGGTAAAGGCCATGGCATTTCCTACGGCAAACAAAAAAGATGGAAATACAAGATCGGTTGGTGTAAATCCATGCCAGGCTGCATGTTCCAAAGGTGCAAAAGGTTCTGCTCCTGATCCCTGGTTGTTGACAATGATCATAAAGCATACGGTCATGCCCCTGAATACATCAAGTGCAGTAAAGCGTTGAGATGATGACATAAGCAATTGATTGGTTGATTGAATGTACAAAAAAACTTATATTCATTGATCATTCATGCTGAATTATGAATCGAAGGCTTGCCATGAATCTGCTTTTGTGGGGAACTGAAATGAACGCGTCTATGTTTCCAATATTAGACGAAATCAAACATGTAGGTTACGATGCTGTTGAAATTCCCATTTTTGAAACCGATGAAAAAATTTGGAAGCAGTGGAAGCAGCAATTGCATCAATCTTCACTCTCCGCCATTGCAGTAACAATCAATGGTCCTGATCACCATGCCATCAGTCAGGATCATGCCATGAGAAAAAAAACCCTCGAAAGAAACAAGCGCGCGCTTGATTGCGCTGCCATCCTCGAATCCAGTTTGCTCACAGGGCCATTTCACTCCGCCTTGGGGGTATTCACCGGACAGGCATCAACTGCGGATGAAAAAAAATGGGCTGCAGAGCACTTGTATGATTTGAGTGAGTATGCAGCTACTTTGAATATTACACTCGGACTCGAATACCTCAATCGATTTGAAAGTTATCTTGTTAGCTGTGCAGATGAATTGATCGCATTGGTCTCCAGTGTAAATCATCCACATTGTAAAATGATGGTGGATACTTTTCACGCCAATATTGAAGAAAAATCCATTGGTGATGCCATCAGAAAAATGGGCAATCAACTGGTGCATGTACAGCTTTCTGAAAATGATCGCGGCACTTTGGGCAAGGGACATGTTGACTTTTCCTCTGTTCTTGCAGCTTTACGAGACATCCATTACAATGGCAAATTGAGTATAGAAGCATTCAGTCCAAAGCTTAGTGCTGCCAATATCTGGAGGCCATTGTTTGAAAATGAAATGCAATTGACAAAAGACAGTTTTGAATATTTACAATCATTATGAAAAAAATCAACATTGCCATTGTGGGATTGGGATTCGGCGCAGAGTTCATTCCCATCTATCAAAGACATCCGCATACAAATATGTATGCCATTTGTCAACGCAACAAAGAAAAACTCAATGCAATTGGCGACGCATTAGGTATTGAAAAAAGATATTCTGATTACGAAGAGTTGTTGAAAGATCCCTTGATCGATGCAGTTCATATCAATTCACCTATTCCCAATCATGCAGAACAATCACTCAAAGCTTTGTATGCAGGAAAACATGTTGCATGCACGGTTCCTATGGCAACCAGTATTGATGATTGCAAGGCCATCGTAAAGGCCTGCAAGGAAACAGGAAAGAAATATATGATGATGGAGACGGTTGTGTATGCAAGAGAATTTTTATTTGTGAAGGAGTTGTATGAAAAAGGAGCGTTGGGCAAAGTACAATTTCTAAAAGCATCTCATCAGCAAGACATGGATGGTTGGCCAGATTACTGGCCTGGATTGCCTCCTATGCATTATGCAACTCATTGTGTTGGTCCGGTTGCAGGATTGCTAAAACTGGAAGCTGAATATGTTTCATGTTTTGGATCAGGAGCCATTCGTCCTGAATTGGCAAGCATCCATAACTCTCCCTATGCAGTTGAATCTGCACATATCAAATTCAGAAACTCCGATTTAAGTGCATATGTATACCGTTCTTTGTTTGATGTAGCGCGCCAATACCGTGAAAGCTTTGAAGTATATGGATCAAAAAAATCTTTCGAGTGGGCACTGATAGAGAATGAAGAACATGTATTGCATACTGCAAAACTTCCAGAGCATGAAATTCCAACAAAGATCAAAGTACCCGACTATGCACATTTACTGCCTGAATCAATCAGGGATTTCACAACCAAAGGAGTTTATGATATTGCTGAAAACACGCATTTGAGTTTTACCCAGGGTGCTGGTCACGGCGGTTCTCATCCACACCTTGCACATGAGTTTGTAATGGCACTCATAGAAGACCGAGATCCATTTCCCAATGCAGTTCAATCAGCCAACTGGACATCCGTCGGAATCCTTGCACATGAATCAGCAATGAAAGGTGGAGAAATAGTTAAAGTACCCGACTATAATTCTATTTAAATACAGTTGACGGTTGACTGTTAACAGTTAACCGTCAACTGACAACAAAAAAATACAACATGCGTTTTTTACTTGCTTGTCTTCTACTCACATCCCAACTCTTCGCTCAACAGGGAAGAAGATTGGAGGTTTTATTTCTAGGTGACAATGGTCATCACAGGCCCATTGAAAGAATTCCAACCTTGATGGCAGCATTGGGTCCGAAAGGAATCAATTTTACGTACACAGATGATTTGAATGACATCAATGGACAAAACCTGAGCAAGTATGATGCACTGATGATTTATGCAAACTGGGATCAGATTACTCCGGAAGCAGAGTCTGCATTATTGGCATTTGTTGCCTCGGGCAAGGGAATACTTCCTATTCACTGCGCATCTTATTGTTTCAGGAATTCAACGGAGTATGTCAAGATGGTGGGAGGACAATTTTGGAGACATACGATGGATTCCATCACTACAAAAACCATGCAGCCTGAGCATCCTATTATGAAAGGATTGCAACCATTTACTGCATATGATGAAACTTATTTGCACAGTCAACTGCAATCCGACAACAATGTATTGGCCGAGAGGGAAATCAAGTCCGATCAGAAAAAGGACCGTTCGAATCCAGCTACAGAGCCGTATACCTGGACAAGAACATACGGAAAAGGAAAAGTTTTTTATACTGCCTATGGACACGACGATCGCACCTGGAGTCAGCCTGGATTCCAGTCTCTTTTATACAATGCTATTTTATGGACTGTAGATGATGATGCATTGAAGTCCTTCAATGCAAGAAATCCAAAACCATTCGAATACAGAGAAGCAAAACTACCCAACTATGAACAACGTCCGGGTACACAATACCAGCAACTCCCTCTCTCACCAGAGGAATCCATGAAACATATACAGGTACCGGTTGATTTCAACTTGGAGTTGTTTGCTGCCGAGCCCAATGTGATGCATCCAATTGCATTCACTTGGGATGAAAGAGGAAGGATGTATGTGCTCATTACAAAAGATTATCCCAACGAAAGGAAAAAAGAAGGCGGCAGTGATTATATATTGATATGTGAGGATACCAATAAAGACGGAAAGGCGGATAAGTTTACCAAATTTGCTGAGGGACTCAGTATCCCAACTGGAATGGTATTTGCCAATGGCGGATTGATTGTTGCACAAGCACCTCACATGCTTTTTTTACAGGATACCAATGGAGATGACAAGGCGGATATCAAGAAAATACTTTTCAGTGGATTCGGAACCTATGATACGCATGCGGGTCCATCCAATCTGCATTACGGATTTGACAATTGGATTTGGGGTGCTGTGGGATATAGTGGATTCGAAGGGAAATTTGGCAATGCCGATTCAGTCAAGTTTTATCAGGCATTTTTCAGATTCAAGCCAGACGGCTCTCAATTGGAATGGATGACATCAACATCCAATAATACATGGGGATTTGCATTCAACGAAACCAATGATGTGTTCGGATCAACCGCAAACAATTCGCATGGATGGTACATGGCAATTCCACATCGCTATTTCAATTCAGCCAATAGGATTGAAAATGGAAGCAGAAGCACAGATACACACCGTGATATGAAGCCTATCACTGAAAAGGTCAGACAGGTGGATGCATTCGGTGGATTCACTGCAGCAGCAGGACATAATTTTTATACGGCAAGATCTTTTCCAAAAAAATACTGGAATCAGATTGCTTTTGTAGCAGAGCCAACCGGACATGTATTGCACCAAAACAATTTAATTAGAAAGGGAACTGACTATTTTGACAAGGAAGGATTCAATTTAATGGCAGGAGCAGATGAGTGGTTTTCACCAGTGTTTGCTGAGGTGGGTCCGGATGGTGCAGTATGGGTAGCTGATTGGTACAGTTTTATCATCCAGCACAATCCGGTTCCAAAAGGATTCGAAAATGGTTCCGGAAACGCATACGAAACCAATTTGCGTGACTATACACATGGAAGGATATACAGGGTATCTTATAAATATGCAAATCCACCCATTCCAAGAAGTTTATCCATCTATGATGTAAACGGTTTGCTGAATGCACTGAGAAGCGACAACATGTTTTGGAGGATGCATGCACAACGCATGTTGGTGGAACGCAATCAAAAGGATGTTGCGCAGCTGTTGAAAGGAATGGTGGCCGATCAGACATTGGATGAAATGGGTATCAATGCTCCTGGGATTCATGCGCTGTGGACGCTAAAAGGTTTGCAGGCATTGGACAATCCAACACTTGAATTGGCTTTGTCACATCCATCTGCTGCATTGAGAAAAAATGCAATTATGACGATGGCGAGCGATTCTGCATCGGTTGCATTGTTATTAAAATACAATCTGTTGAACGACAAAGATCCTCTCGTGGTGATGAACGCATTGTTGCATCTTTCCAAATCACCCATTACCGAAGCAGCAGAAAAGGTATTTTTTGATCGCCTCCATGCTTCCACCGAAGTAGAAGATCGTTGGTTGCCCGATGCATTTGCATGCGTACTGACTGCCAATGGCGGAAAGCTGATGAAAAAACATTTGCAGTATCAATTGAAAAATCAGCCCGTATCAAAATCGCAGTCAGTAGATCATTCCATGCATCGAATGAATACTGCAAAAACTGCCAACGTTGCCGGCAAAATCGAGGGTATTGACTTGATCATCAGTGATATTAAAATTGAACCATCATCTCCTGCAGTAAGAGAGCGTATCAATGTTACAGTTGAAGTAAAAAATCAGGGGACAGCTGATTTGCCTACAGAAAAGTTTGTTCCATTGGACATCCGCTTCGAAGGCATGGGACTGAAATTTGATCAGGTGAGCAGAAATTTCAAGGAAGGAATCAAAGCCGGCGAGACTGTTTCAATTACAAAAAATATCAATGGCCCTTGGGTGGGAAATATCAGCTTTGGAACGGATATCGTTGGTGATTACAGATTGAGTGTTGCATTGGACAAGGCAAATGAAATCAGGGAGTCCAATAAAAACAACAACTGGTTCGAAAAGAAAATTTCATTTGTAAGACCTCCCGACATGAATGCATTTGCACTCGAAAGAGCCCTGCGCAGTTATGCTTCCATCGCACCAGTGGATAGCTTGGTTGCTATTTTAAAGAAAGCAAACAACAGCGGCGTTGTTATCAAGAATAGTATTATAAAAGCTTTTACAGAAGGTTGGAATTATCAAACAAAGCAGATTCACCTTCATCCAGCAGATAAAACATTCTTAACAACACTTGCATCATCGAATACAAGCGAAAGATTGCAAAGATTGATGATGGCATGGAATGTAGTTGCATCGACAAAAGCTTCTTCAGATATAAAGACCATTCGAGTCAAAACCATCAGAGAGGCTATGAAGTATGATTTGAAAGAGTTTACTGTATCACCTGGACAAACCGTTCAGATCATTTTAGAAAACACCGATGCAATGCAACACAACCTGGTAGTAACCAGACCCGGCATGCGTGAAAAAGTTGGTAAAGCTGGGGATGCCATGATGAAGGATGAAAAGGGAGCTGAAAAAAATTATGTGCCCAATTTACCTGAAGTATTGTTTGCTACTCCGCTTGTTAATCCGGGACAATCATATACCCTGACTTTCAAGGCGCCAGTAAAAGTGGGTGACTATCCCTATGTGTGCACATTCCCAGGTCATTGGACACTGATGAATGGCGTGATGCATGTAAAATAAATCAGTGTGCCTCTGGTTTCATCATGGGGAACAGCAGTACATCCTGTATGGATGGTTGATTGGTCAACAGCATACAAATCCTGTCAATACCAAATCCAATACCTGCTGTGGGGGGCATCCCGTATTCCAATGCACGAAGGAAGTCGTGATCAATGAACATAGCCTCGTCATCACCGCGTTCCATGAGTTGTAGCTGTTCTTCGAAACGCGCTCGCTGATCTATCGGATCATTTAATTCAGTGTAGGCATTTGCTATTTCTTTTCCATTGACCATCAATTCAAAGCGTTCAACCAGTCCGGGTTTGCTGCGGTGTTTTTTGGTAAGTGGACTCATTTCAATCGGATAGTCAATGATAAAGGTTGGCTGGATGTAATGATGTTCGCATTTCTCTCCAAAAATCTCATCAATCATCTTTCCCTTTCCCATGGTGTTGTCAACTTGTAAGCCAAGTTTTTTACAAACATCACGGATGCCTGCTTCATCCATTTCACTGATGTCAAATCCAGTGTGCTCCTTGATGGCATCAAACATGGTAACCCTTTTGAAAGGAGCTTTGAAGCTGATTGTTTTTCCGTCAACCTCGGCATCTGTAGTACCATTTACATCAATGGCAGCTTTCTCGAGCAATTGCTCTGTTGTATCCATCATCCACAAATAATCTTTGTATGCAGTGTAGAATTCAAGAACTGTAAACTCTGGATTGTGTGTACGGTCCATTCCTTCATTTCTGAAATTTCTGGAGAACTCATATACCCAATCAAATCCACCCACAATCAATCTTTTCAGATACAATTCATTGGCAATGCGGAGGTACATGGGTATATCAAGCGCATTGTGATGGGTTGTAAATGGTCTTGCCGCGGCACCACCTGGGATGCTTTGCAAAACGGGCGTATCTACTTCGATTGCACCTCTGCTGTTTAAAAAATCTTTGATGGAATTGATCAGCTTCGACCGCTTGAGAAAAATCTCTTTTACTTGTGGATTGATAATTAGGTCAGCATAGCGCTGGCGGTAACGAAATTCCGGATCGGTTACTGCGTCGAATGTTTCACCCTCTTTTTCTTTCACTACTGGAAGAGGCTTCAGTGATTTGCTGAGCAGTGAAAGTTCTTTTACATGCACAGATGTTTCACCAGTCTTTGTTGTGAATACAAATCCTTTTACTCCTATGATATCACCAATATCCAATGTCTTCCATACCTGATCGTACAATGTTTTGTCATCACCCGGACAAACATCGTCGCGCTTAACATAAATCTGAACTTTTCCTGTATGGTCCTGCAGAACCGCAAAGCAAGCCTTTCCCATGTCACGGATGCCCATCAGTCTGCCTGCCAGGCAAACATCTGCAAAGTCTGATTTGTTTTCTTCACCCAGGTATCTTGATTTGATATCAACCGATGTGATGTTGACGGGAAATGCAGGAGCAGGATAGGCGTCAATGCCCATGGCCTGCAGTGCTTCTAGTTTCTCTCTGCGAATCAATTCTTGTTCTGATAAATGCTGCGTACTCATGCTGGTTCAATTCGCTGCAAAGGTAATCAGTTTGGGGAACTCAATGTGGTTGTCTTGAAACACCCCATCCAAACAAAGCGATATCGTATTTAACTGGATCATGCTGATCAAATGATTGGAGTCTTTCAGTGAGCAAGCATGCAGTTTTCCAGTCACTTTTTTCAGATTCAATCAACTTCAATTCTTTGGCCACACGCATAACATGCAGGTCGAGCGGACAAACCAACTGACTCGGTTGGATTGTTTTCCAGATCCCAAAATCGATTCCACGCTGATCATGTCGAACCATCCACCTCAAATACATATTCAATCGCTTGCAGGAGGACTGTTGCCTGGGCGAGGGGATGTGTTTTTTCGTTCTAGGGGGACTGTCCTCCAGTGAAAAAAAATAATCCTGGAAATGATTCAATGCGTTTTCAATGTTTTTATCATGGCTGCCCATTCCATTTGCAAAAGCAGATTCCAAGGAAGCATGCTGTTTATAATGGTATTGCAGAAAACGAATGAAGTGAAGCAGGTCGGTTGTTTGAAAGGTGCGGTGCTTGAAAGATAGAAGCTGGAGGAGATCCTTCTCTTCATGTTGTTGAATGAATTGAAAGGGGGCCATATCCATCAAGCCCAATAATTCATTGCATTTTTTGATGATAGTCGTTCTGTTTCCCCATGCAAAAATTGCAGCAAAGAATCCTGCGATTTCTATGTCCTGTCGTTTGCTGAATTGATGGGGGACTGAAATAGGATCCTTTTCAATGAACGAGGGTTGATTGAATCGATCAAAAAGTTGATTGAGTATTTGTTCCGTGGACGAATGATCAAACATCATTTTTTTACTTGCGTTGCAAGTTCAATGGCATGACGAAGATCTGCAATCAGATCATCTGCATCTTCAATGCCCACAGAGAGTCGAATCAATGTATCGCTTAAACCATTCTTGATTCTCTCTTCTCTTGGTATGGAAGCATGTGTCATGCTAGCCGGATGATTGATCAATGATTCAACCCCTCCCAGGCTCTCGGCCAGTGAAAACAATTTTGTATTGGAAAGAAGGGTGCGTGCAGCTTCTGTGCTATCCTGTTTTAATTCGAATGAGATCATTCCTCCGAATGCTTTCATTTGTTTTTTTGCAATGGCGTGTCCGGGATGTTCAGTAAATCCGGGCCAGTATACTTTTTTGACTGCAGGATGTGATTGCAGAAAATGTGCAATTTTCTCTCCGTTTTCAGCATGCCTTTCCATTCGAATGCCAAGTGTTTTGATGCCTCTTAATACCAAGAAACAATCCATTGGTCCGGGTACAGCACCACAGCTTTTTTGTATGAAATACAATTCATCTCTCAATCCTTTGTCGTTCATAACCAGTGCACCTTGGATGACATCGCTGTGTCCGCTCAGGTATTTTGTAGCCGAATGCATAACGATATCAGCGCCAAGTGTAAGTGGATTCTGAAGTGCGGGTGAAGCAAACGTATTGTCGACACAAAGAATGAGCTGGTGTTTTTTGGTGATGGATGCAATTGATGCGATGTCAGCGATGTTCATCAATGGATTGGTAGGCGTCTCCACCCAAATCAATTTTGTTTTTGGATTGATATGCTGCTCGATGTTTTCAAGGTTGGATAGATCGATGTAATGAAAAACGATGCCAAATTTTGCAAAGATTTTGCTGAAGAGTCTGTAGGTTCCGCCGTACATATCATTGCCGGCGATGACTTCATCACCCGGCTTGAGAAGTTTGATTACAGCATCTGTTGCTGCAACGCCACTGCTGAATGCGAGTCCATAGTTGCCTTCCTCAATCACAGCCAAAGCCTCTTCCAGTGCCTGGCGCGTAGGATTTTGTGAACGGGCGTATTCGAATCCCTTGTTTACACCTGGTGCTTCCTGCACATAAGTAGAAGTTTGATAAATAGGAGTCATGATGGCCCCTGTGCTAGGGTCTGGATGAGAGCCGGCATGTATGTATTTGGTATGTTTTTTCATATACAATGTTCTGTTTGCAAAGATAAATCAATCACTGCTGCCTTATCCCTTATTTTTATCTTTGCGCCATGCAGCATATTTATTACAAGAAGAATATTCCTATCGAATTCGAAGGTATGTTGGATGCAAGTGTTTTATTGCCGGCAGAGGAAAGTAGTTTTTTTGTATTTGACTGCTACCAAGACGTTGCTCATGCTGCATTGTCTTTTTTGGAAAAATGGAACGAGCGCAACTGGTTAAAAAGGAAGTTGCCCGTTGCTGCGAGGGTTGTAGTTTTTTCTGAATACACGGCCAATCATATCAGGAAATATTATCCAAAATTGATGGAGAACCTGGTCGTTCAGCATCCCAAAGTGGACGAAACCTTTCATCCAATTGATGACGATGCCAAAGACATCGTTCGATACAACTTAACCAGTGGGGAATCTTATTTTCTTTACAGGGGTCCCATTCATCCTGCAGCAGCACTCACCGATTTACTCAAAGGATTTTCCATTTTCAAAAAAAAGATGGGCAGCAATATGAAATTGGTTTTGTGTGGACCTGTTTCAAAGAAAGGCCGGCCATTTCTTGATGCTATTGAAACGTATAAATACCGCGAAGATCTTGTCATCCGACAGCATGTTACAGATGAGTCAGAACTGATCGCAGCAGCTTATGCATTGATTCATCCTTGCCGATGGGAACGTTTTGGGTTTCCCGTATTGAAAGCCATGAAATCAGGTGTTGCTGTACTTACAGCAGACAATTCATCCATGAGTGAATTCACCTCCATGGCAGGAATGTATTTCAATGAAAATGATCCGGCCGACATTGGTGAGAAATTGATTCGTATTTACAAAGACGAACAAATGCGGCAGGATATGATAGGAACAGGTTTGTCAAAAAGCCTTTGACAGTTCTTCAGTAACTTTGAAAAAATATTGATATGAATCAATCGACCATAACCATTGATGTGAATTTGGATGAAAACAAAATTCCACATCAGATTCGTTGGAATGCAACCCAATCCAATTCAGCAGAGGCTCAGGATGCAAAGGCCATGATGATTTCATTTTGGGATGGAAAAGAAAAAGCAGCCTTGCGAATTGATTTGTGGACCAAAGAAATGATGGTGGATGAGATGGCTGATTTTTATTATCAGACATTGATGACCATGGCAGATACTTTCGAACGTGCTACGCATCAAAAGGAGTTGGTGGGCGATATGAAGACTTTTGCAAAAGATTTTTATACGAAATTCAAAAAAACACAGGAACAATGAGTTTAGAAATCACCATCAATGATCATCTGAAAAAAGCCATGCTGGCAAAAGATGAAAAAGCATTGCGCGCATTGCGTGCCATTAAAGCTGCTATTTTGCTTGCCAAGACTGCCGAGGGTGCGGGAGATGCAATGACCTCAGATGCAGAAATCAAATTGCTGCAAAAACTCGTGAAGCAGCGAAAAGATTCTATTGAGATTTTTGATCAGCAAAACAGAGCAGATCTTTCAATCAAAGAAAAAGAAGAAGTGGAGGTTATTGAACAATATTTGCCTAAACAAATGAGTACAGAAGAGATCAAACAGGCGGTTGCGGCCATCATCCAGCAAACGGGTGTGGCCAATATCAGTGGACTCGGACAGGTCATGGGTATTGCAACCAAGCAATTGGCTGGAAAAGCTGATGGGAAAGCCATCTCAGCTATCGTGAAAGAGCTGTTATCTGTTAACAGTTAACTGTCAACTTCATTTATGGTTATAGACATCATAACAGGCATCATTCTTGTATTTGCGATCTACAAAGGTTGGACCAAGGGCTTCACCATGGCCATTTTTACATTCGCTTCCTATTTTATTGCGGTCTTGCTCGCATTGCAATTTTCCGGCATGGTTGCAGGATACTTGAAGGAATATGCAAAGAGCGACAGCAAATGGTATACTTTTCTATCTTTTCTGCTGGTATTGATAGCAGGAATCATTGCTGTGCGCATCATTGGAAAACTGATGGAGAAATCTGCCCAGGTATTGATGCTCGGGTTGGTCAATAAATTACTTGGCATTTTATTTTTTGCATCTATATATATTACGGTTTTTTCAATTCTTCTTGTATACGCAGAGAAATTTGAAATGATTGATCCATACAATGCAGGCGATTCAAAAACCTATTCCTATCAGCTCCGATTCGGCAAGTGGCTCATGCATCAGCTCAGTGAATGGCTTCCTGCTGTAAAGCATCTTTTCAATGACACCAAAAATGCCATTCAGGAGCAGATCAATACCAAATTGAAATAATATCCTATCTTTCGGCCATGAGTCTACCGTATGAAATAAAAGTTGATGGCAAATACAAATTCCTTGAAGAGGGAGAGGGTGAGCCATTGTTGATGTTACACGGACTCTTTGGTGCAATGAGCAATTTCACCGGCATCATCGGTCATTTCAGACATACGAATAAGGTCATTGTTCCATTGCTGCCCCTTTTTGAACTTGATTTATTGCATACAACAGTAGGCGGACTCGAAAAATATCTCAGTAAGTTCATTGACCACAGAGGGTATAAGGGAATTCATCTCATGGGAAATTCTCTGGGTGGACACGTGGCATTGGTACATGTGCTCAAATCGCCTGGTAAAATAAAATCACTCATCCTTACAGGAAGTTCTGGGTTGTTTGAAAATGGCATGGGAGAAACCTATACCAAAAGAGGCGATTACGAATACATCAAAAAGAAAACAGAAATTACTTTTTACGACCCGAACGTGGCAACCAAGGAGTTGGTTGACGAAGTGTATCAGATTGTGAACGAACGCATGAAAACGCTCAAGGTCATTTCCCTTGCCCGAAGTGCTATCAAACACAACATGCAGGACGAGCTGGTTCACATCATGCTCCCAACATTGTTGATTTGGGGAAACAATGATATCATCACACCACCATTTGTAGGAAGAGAGTTCAATAAATTGATAAAGAACAGCGAGCTGCATTTTATAGATCACTGCGGACACGCCCCGATGATGGAAGTGCCTGAAGAGTTCAACAAAATTCTTGCAGGTTTTTTACAAAAATTAAACAGTACTGCAGCAAATTAGACGTAATATTGGACTATCAAACAGAAATATGACATTCTGTAGTCAATTGCTAGATACTTCTTTCCAGACTTTTGATCTTCATGATACTGTCTCGCATGCATTGGAAATGATGGATATGCATCATGCAGAATATGCTGTTGTGCTGGACGGATTGAATTATTTGGGTTTGTTGGATATCGTTGACATGGAGGAAGCAGATCCATCATCTGAGCTCATTATACTGGAACAGTATTTCATCAAGGCACAGGTAAAAACAAACGATCATTTTTTGCAGGCACTCAGGGTTAAATCAAAATTCAATTTGGATATTATTCCTGTGTTGAATGAAAAAAATGAATGGGAAGGCATCATCAAAGCCGATACATTGTTGGAACAGACATCCCAATTGCTCGGGGCATCCACTTCGGGCGCATTCATTGTATTGGAAATTCCGCGCATAGAATATGCACCCGGACAAATCAACCGCCTGGTGGAGTCCAACGATTGCATGATCATGCAAATGAATACCATGACTGATCCAGTAACGGGTATGATGCAAGTGGTCATCAGAGTAAACAAAGAGGAAGTATCTGATTTGATTGCAACCTTTCAGCGTCATGAATACAATGTGCTATATTATTATGGTGATGAGGCATTCGACAATACATTGCAGAACAACCTCGACCATCTTTTGAATTACCTCAATATCTGAGTTTCTGTCAATCCACTCAAGGGTTTTAGCTATCTTACGTTTATGAAAGAAATGAAAATTTCTTTGCTTTTTTTGTCAATGCTTTTTTTTTCTGGCTGGGCTACAGCACAGGAGGAAGAGGAGGTTTTCCAAAATGCTCCCATTCTGAATGAAGCCAGGGTTACCATACGCAATGTAATCGTACATGGAAACAAAATCACCAAGCGTTACATGGTAGCGCGCGAGATCGTGCTCAAATCGAATCAATCTTACAGTGTTGGCGAGGTGTTGGATGGATTGGAAAAAAGTCGCCAAAATCTCATGAATACTTCCCTGTTTGTTTCTGCCAAAACCTATTTTACAAATTGGCAGAACGATTCAATGGACGTGCATGCAGAGGTGGATGAACGTTGGTATTATTTTCCGTCTCCCTACTTCAAGCCGATGGACAGGAATCTGCAGGTCTGGGCAAGGGATTATAATTTCAGTTTGAAACGCGTGAACATCGGGATCAAGTTCATGGGAGAAAATACTACAGGGAGAAACGACAAATTGAATATTTGGTTGATGGATGGATTTTCCAGAAGATTGGCGCTGAAATATTACAATCCATTTTCTGATCCCAAGTTGCGAGTCGGATGGGCGATCGATATCAACCAAAGCTGGAACAAAGAAATTTTTTATAAAAGCTTCAACAATAAGCAGGTTTTTTACAGAGATCCCAATCAATTTTTGCGAAAAGATTTTTATGCAGGCACAACGCTGTCATACAGAAAGGGATCCATCAATAGACATTATTTGCGAACAGGATGGCGATCCTCTTCCATTGCTGATACAGTATTGCGCATGAATAAAAATTATTTGGGAGATGGAATCAAGGCAGTATCCTATCCAGAAATACAATACACATTTCAACATTTGAAAATCAATTACTTTCCATATCCCACAAAAGGCTCTCTATTCGTAGCTGATATTTTGAGGCGCGGCATCAATGATCAAATGAATCTTACGCAGTTCACATTTAGATATGGAAAGTTTCATGAGTTTAAAAAGAAAAACTATTTCTCCATCGTTGCTGATGCACATTTGAAGGCCCCTTTCAAACAGCCATATATCAATCAGTATATTTTGGGTTACGGGGATCAATATTTACGCGGACTCCAGCGTTATGTGGTGGATGGCGTGGCAGGCGGAACATTGAAGGCAACTTTGGGCAGAGAGCTCTACAGTGTCAAGGTCAATTCCGGACTCAAATCAAAAGCATACAGAACCATCCCATTCAAATTCTATGCAAAGGTTCATGGTGATGTGGGTTATGTATACAGCAATGTAAACCTGAACGAAACCAACCTCAATAATAAATTGCTCTACTCTTTTGGAGCAGGATTGGATATTGTAAGCATTTACGACTTTGTCTTGCGCATTGAGCTTACATACAATCAGTTCAACCAACTGGGGATGTATTTTCATAATTACGAATCCAGGTACTGACGACAATTCATCGAAACTTCCTACATCATTCCTATCTTCGGCGCATGAAAGTGGCCATCTACAGCAGAGAAGGTGCAGTGTTGGATCCCCAGGATCTTAAACAGTTGTGTGATGCACTTGCACTGGCAGGCATAGAGGCTGTGGTCTATGCGCATCTGCCACTGGATAATTTTAAGTCCACCAAAACATTCAGCGACGAGCAAGAGCTAGATCAATCATTCGGAGCCGTCATTTCTTTGGGCGGAGATGGCACGCTGCTTGATACGGTTTGTTTGGTGCGAGACAAGCAGATTCCTGTTTTGGGAATCAATTACGGACGACTTGGATTTCTTGCGAGTTTGAGAAAAGAGGATTTGCAGGAAGCTGTCGATGCATTGAAAAACAACAGCTATGTGTTGGACAAACGAAGTCTTGTTCATTTAGACGCCAATCTGCCTTTGTTTGGAAAAGATCCTTTTGCATTGAATGAATTTACCATTCACAAAAGAGAATTTTCTCCTATGATCAAAATACATACTTATCTCAATGGTGAATTTCTCAACACATTCTGGTCGGATGGTTTGATTGTATCTACGCCCACTGGATCAACTGGATATTCGCTCAGTTGCAACGGTCCAGTTGTTTTTCCAGAGAGCAACAGTTTTGTATTAACACCCATTGCCCCCCATAACCTCAATATCCGTCCCATTGTTGTTCCCAATCACCATGTGTTATCTTTTCAGGTAGAGGGAAGAACAGAGGATTTTATTTGTACCCTTGATGCCAGGAAGGAGATCGTTGACAAGTCCGTTCAATTGTCCATCAAAAAAGAGGATTTCACATTCAACCTGATCCGCTTGAATGAAAACATCTTTCTGAAAACATTGAGGGAAAAGCTCACATGGGGATTCGACACGCGCAACAGATGATATTTTAGAACTATTTTAACCCAATGATAGAAGTCAGCCCATTCCAACATCCTACATTTACCTGTACATGAACAAGGTCCTTTTATCCTTCATTGTCTTTTTAATCATTTCCATCTCATCCTTTGCACAACCACAGGCCATTGTACAGGAAGGAGAAGTTGGAATTGCGCTGGGTGGGGCACACTACTTTGGTGATTTGAACAAAGGTGTGGGAATCAAAAATCCTCAACTGACCTATGGCGTACTGGCGAAAAAACAGTTTGGTCCCTACGTTGCACTGCGTGTAGCCGGACACTTTGCAAAGCTTGGCTACGCTGATTCCATGGCCAATCCCGCAAAATTTCCTTTTCAAAAAACCCGTAACCTGGATTTCCAAAACAAAGTATGGGAAGTGTCAGTACAAGGTGATTTTAATTTTTTCAAATACATACCAGGGGATCCAGAACACAGGTTTACCCCTTATGTTACGTTGGGTGTGGGCATTGTAAAGCACAATCCCTATACTTTTTTGGATGGAGAGAAGGTAAAACTCCAACCACTGGGAACCGAGGGTCAATTGTCAACAGGCAATGCATACAGCGATCAGGCTTACTGCTTTCCGCTTGGAATGGGCGTCAAATACAATATTGTCAACAATCTCAATCTCGGATTTGAAATTGTCTACCGCTATACCAACACAGATTATTTAGATGATGTGAGTGGTACCTATGCCCCCAATGATGTCTTGAATACATCCGGCCAGGGGATTCTTTTGTCGAAGGCATATCGATTGCAAGACCGCTCGATCGGACAAATCAAGACAACTGGAGACCAACGGGGTTTCAGTCAGCAACGTGATCAATACCTCCTTGCACAGCTTACACTTACTTTTTCTTTCTCCTCTTACAAGTGCGCAAACCCTCGCTAGGATCCCTTTAAATACATTAACTTTGCGCCATGTCTCTCAAGCAAAATATTGATCTGGAGCGTATTCCGCAGCATATTGCCATCATCATGGATGGGAATGGCCGTTGGGCACAGGAACAGGGACAAGACCGCCTATTTGGACATTTCAGGGGTGTTGAAAGTGTGAGGGAAATAGTCGAGGGATGTGCTGAATTGGGCGTTCAATACCTGACCTTGTATGCATTTTCAACTGAGAATTGGGACAGACCTCTTCATGAGGTGACTGGATTGATGGAATTGCTTGTTGAAACCTTGCGAAAAGAGGTCCCCATCCTCAACAAAAACAACATCAAAATGCACGCCATTGGTGCATTGTCGATGCTACCCCCCAATGCCCGACAGGCACTGACCGAAGCCCTGGATATGACAGCCGCTAATACCGGACTCAACCTCGTCATGGCATTGAGTTACAGTTCAAGATGGGAACTGGTCAATGCAGTGAAGCAGATTGCCAAAGATGTGAAAGAAAACACATTGGATCTTGATGCCATTTCCCAAGATACCCTCCAGCAATACCTTACCACCAGTGCATTTCCTGATCCGGAGTTGATGATCCGCACCAGCGGGGAATACCGCATCAGCAATTTTCTGCTTTATCAACTGGCATATGCAGAATTGTATTTTACAGAAACCAGATGGCCTGATTTCAGAAAAGAAAATCTCTATGAGGCTATTTTGGATTACCAAAAAAGAGAGAGAAGGTTTGGAAAGACAAGCAGTCAAATACAGGCCCCTTTAACAAAGATTTAGACAAAAACCCGTTATTTTGCCCTCCCAAACCATGTTTTTGAAGATTAGGAATTGTATGCTGTTCATAATGATGGGTTTTCTCATGTTTTCGAACAGTGTATTTGCACAAAACGATACGTTACCAGCACCTTCTGTGGATCCGGCATTGATGTCTATTTTCAATGCAAAATATCCCAAGAAATACATCATTGCAGATATTGCTGTTAAAGGCAACAAAGCTTTCGACCCTGCCATTGTTATATCGGTATCTGGACTTGCAGTGGGTGATGAAGTGACATTGCCGGGTGGTGACAATTTTGCAAAGGCTATCAATAAACTTTGGTCGCAAAATATGTTCACCAATATCAATATTTGGATAACCAAATTGGAGGAAAACAATATCTGGGTGGAAATAGATGCAGTGGAGCGTCCTATGCTAGCTGATTATAAGTTCAAGGGCATCAGAAAAACAGAAGCAGATGAATTGAAGGACAAGGTTGGATTGGTGAAAAGCAGGGTTGTTACAGACAACATGAAATTATCTGCCAAAGAAAATATCATCAAGTATTATACAGAAAAAGGTTTCAGAGGTGCTGCAGTTGAAATCGAGGAAAAACCAGATACTTACAGTCCGGATAAAGTAGTACTCACGTTCAACATTGTAAAGGGACTCAAAGTGCGTATATCAGAAGTGTTTTTCTTTGGAAACCAGTCAGCTGCCATTCCTTCATTGAAAAGAAAATTGAAGGGCACCAAAGAAATGACACGTATCACCCTCTTCCCGGACAGCGCTGTCAGTCCCTATGGCCCCATTAAAACATTTTCAGCAAAAGAATTCATTAAAAACTGGGGATTCCTGAAACCCTCACAGATCAGGGATTTTATGGATCCTTGGTTCAGGTTCAAACTCTTTGCATCTGCAAAATTTGATGAGAAAAAATATCTGGAGGACAAAGAAAAAATACTGCAGTATTATAATTCACTTGGATACAGAGATGCAGTCATTGCAAGTGATACACAGTACTACGATAAGAAAGGAAGACTGAATATTTCCATGAAAGTAGAAGAAGGAAGCAAGTATTATTTCGGTAACATGACCTGGAAGGGCAATACCAAATATGCTGACAGTATCCTGAATATGGTGTTGGGAATCAAAAGAGGCGATACCTATAACATTGATATCCTGAACAAGAAACTCGGAAAACAACTCTCACCTGAAGGTGGCGATGTAAGTTCTATTTACATGGATGATGGATATTTATTCTTCAGTGTAAATCCTGTTGAAACATCCGTATACAATGATACCATCGATCATGAATTAAGAATCACTGAAGGTCCACAGGCAACCATCAAGAATGTAAATATTTCCGGAAACGATAAAACCAAGGAACATGTGATCCGGAGGGAACTCAGGACCATCCCCGGAGAAAAATTCAGTCGTTCTGATCTGATCAGATCACAACGTGA
Organism: Bacteroidota bacterium; assembly: GCA_041159435.1. Lineage (GTDB taxonomy): Bacteria > Bacteroidota > Bacteroidia > Chitinophagales > Chitinophagaceae > Pollutibacter. Next base: position 30,342 of record JBEAYH010000184.1, read on the forward strand.
AATATTAAACCTAGGTTATTTCAACCAGGAAAAATTGGGCATGCAGCCGGTTCCCAATCAGGAAGATGGAACGGTAGACATCAATTATACCGTAGAGGAAAAATCTTCTGATCAGCTTGAACTCAGTGCCGGTTGGGGTGGGAACATTGGATTGACGGGAACGCTCGGCGTCACCTTCAATAATTTTTCGATTAAAAATATTTGGAAGAAAACTGCATGGGATCCATTGCCAACGGGAGATGGACAAAAATTGAGCATCAGGTATCAATCCAATGGTAGGTATTTCCGATCAGTGAATTTCTCTTTCACTGAACCATGGTTTGGAGGGAAGAAAAGAAATTCATTCACCTTCAATGTATTCAATACCAAGTTTACCAACGCATACAATCCATTTACATTCAGATACGATAGAAACTTTGTTGATTCATCCTATCTCAGTACTTCTGGTGCGACCATTGCATTTGGTAAACAATTGAAATGGCCAGATGACTTTTTCTCTTTGGTGACATCGCTCAACTATATTCAGTACAGGGCAAAAAATTATGCGATATTCCCATCCTTCTCTACGGGAATATCAAACAACATCAATCTGAAGTTTGCGTTGCAACGCACATCTATAGATCAGCCTATTTTCCCCAGAAGTGGTTCCAACTTCCTTGCCAGTGCTGCTTTCACACCACCTTGGTCTTATATCACTGGTGTGAATCAAAAAGATATTTTCAGATTGGTTGAATACCACAAATGGCGCTTCAATGCTGAGTGGTTCGTGCCAATTGGTAAACCAGCAGGAGAAGACAAGAGCAGACAATTTGTATTGCGCATGGCTGCGAAATACGGATTCATCGGCAGGTACAATAAAAACATTCCCATTTCTCCGTTTGAAAGATTCCAGGTCGGTGATGCCGGTATTACCAACAACTTTGGAGTATTGGGATATGATCTGGTGGCTCATAGAGGGTATCCTGTATATGACAACTCTGATCCAACAGTCAATCCGGATAAAACCACAGCGAGCAGGTTCTTTACCATCTTCAATAAGTATTCACTAGAGATGCGCTATCCTTTTGTAACCAATCCAAGCAGTACCATTTATGGATTGGCTTTTTATGAGGCTGCAAACGGATGGTTCAGTTTCAAAGAATGGAATCCTTTCAGGTTGAGACGTTCAGCGGGACTCGGTGTGAGATTCTTCCTGCCAATGTTTGGTTTGCTCGGATTTGATTATGGAGTTGGTTTGGATCGATTGACACCCAATGGCAGACTACGTGATGCCAGCAGGTTCACATTTATGTTAGGCTTCGAACCAGAATAATTTTAAAAAGATACTTCATGAAAAAACTTACCACACTGCTTTCGCTGCTGTTGATCAGTGGATTGTTTGCACACGCACAACGTTATGCAATCATTGATACCAGGTATATTTTGAGCAAGCTTCCCGAATACAGCGAAGCGCAAAAAAAATTGGATGGATTCAGTTTGCAATGGCAAAAAGAAATCGACGATAAACAGGCGGCATTGGATCAGTTGTACAGAAATTACGAAGCTGAAAAAGTAATGTTGAGCGAAGAGTTGTTAAAGAAACGCGAAGATGATTTGTTCAACAAAGAGAAGGAAGTCAGAGACCTGCAGAAAAAAAGATTTGGATTTGAGGGCGACTTGTTCAAAAAAAGACAGGAGTTGGTAAAACCCATACAGGACAAGGTTTACAATGCGGTCCAAAAGTTGGCGGTTACCAGGCAATATGATTTGATTTTAGATAAAAGTGAGGGCATCACAGTGATTTTCGCAGATCCCAAACTGGATAGAAGTGATGATGTGTTAAAAGAGTTAAGCAGCAAATAAAAAAACCCTATTTTCGTAGCACTTAAACAAACAAGCAATAATGAAAAAGTTTTTATTCCTGGGTATGGTGATGATCGCGATCATGTCTTTCAATCCTATGCTCAATGCCCAAAACAAACATGGTTATATCAGTATAGATGAAGTAGTTCAGCTGATGCCAGAGTACAAAAAAGCAATGGCTGAAATGTCTCAGTTTGACAGCGCATTGCAAATCAATTATGCAGAGACGTTGAAAGAACTGAACCGCCAGGACAGTATCTACAAATCAGATTCAACGAAATGGTCCAATGCCATCAGAACTGCGAACAGAGAGAAGATGAAAAAATTATTGGTTGAATTGCAGGGATATGAGCAGAGCTATCAGCAGCAAATGCAGCAGAAGCAAGAAGAATTGATGGCCCCTGTTGCTCAAAAAGCAAACCAACTCATCAACGACGTCGCAAAAGCAAATGGATACAGTTATGTATTCAGAAAAGAAGCATTGGTTGTATCACCTGATGCAGATGATCTTTTGCCGCTGGTCAAGAAAAAAATTGATGCAGGTTCACCCAAACCACCTGCCAAGTAAATAACCAGGACCGAAACATTGTTTCGGTCTTTTTTTGTCATGTCTTCTCAATCACCCATAGGAGTATTTGATTCCGGACTCGGAGGACTCACTGTTTTGAAAGAAATAGTGAAGCAGCTGCCTGGTCATGATTTCATTTATCTGGGAGACAATGCAAGAGCACCGTATGGTCCGCGTGATTTTGAGACTGTCTACCAATACACATTGCAGGCAGTTCAATGGTTGTTTGATCAGGGTTGTCCACTCGTCATCCTGGCTTGCAATACTGCCTCAGCAAAAGCACTGCGCACCATCCAGCAAAAAAATCTTCCTTTGATGGATTCCTCCAAGCGTGTATTGGGTGTCATTCGTCCAACAACCGAAGTGATCGGTGATTACACAGAAACCAATCATATTGGAATTCTTGGCACCAAGGGTACGGTAGAGTCAGGATCCTATGTCATTGAAATACAGAAATCATTTCCCGATGTGACGGTCTATCAACAGGCTTGTCCCTCTTGGGTAGAACTGGTTGAGTCGGGTGAACACTTGACTTCCAAGGCAGTCGAGCCAGTCAAAACATGTTTGGATGCCTTGTTGCAACAATGCGAAGGCATTGACACCATTTTATTGGGCTGTACCCATTATCCGCTCCTGCTCCCTGTGATTCGTCGGTTGGTCAATCCTGCCGTTCAAATCATCTCACAAGGTGAAATTGTTGCTGAGAGTCTGGTTTTTTATCTCAAACGACATCCGGAAATGGCCCAGCGCTTGTCGAACAGCGGTACCATCCGCTTTTTTACAACCGGGGATATTGAGAAATTCGGCCACGCGGCTGGTATTTTTTGGGGGCAAGAGGTCAATGCCAGCAAGGCTTCCCTCTAAATTCAACCCAAGACTTGCCAAATTTCCCCAAAACTGCTACCTTTGCCGTCCTTTCACAAATCCACAGGTGTGGTGACCCGTGGACGCATTGAACAGCTTTGATCGCTTCTCCCGATCCATTGTTTCAACAAAAAGGAAAAAGAAAACATTATGAAACGTACATTTCAACCGCATCGCAGACGCAGAAAATCAGTTCACGGTTTCCGTAAACGCATGCAATCTGCCAACGGACGTGCTGTATTGGCAAGCAGAAGAAAAAAAGGTCGTAAAAAACTCAGTGTCTCCGACGAGAGCAGACTGAAGTAAATCGACTAAGTATATTATTCAACTTACAATAGCCTCGGATCTTTTCTGGGGCTATTTTTGTTATACAATGGCCGGCATCTATACACTATCAAAAAATGAAAGACTGAAAAGCCTGAAGGCAATCAGGCATTTATTTGAATTTGGTCAAAAGTTCAAGGCATCCCCCATGCTGGTATATTATCATGTGGACACAATCAGCGGCGCAGCTGCTGAACAGTTTCCGCTGAAGATGGGCGTTTCAGTGGGTGCCAGGCATTTCAAAAAGCAGTAGACAGAAACCTGATGAAAAGAAGGATGAGGGAAGCGTTCAGAAAACAAAAATTGCCACTGTTGGAATATCTCCGGGAAAAACAGCTGCACATGGATGTGTTTTTTGTATACAGCCATGCCTTGCTTGCTGATTATGCTTCCATCGCCCATGCCATGGAAAACGCAATGGGAAAACTAATTGCCATGATTGAAAAAAATCAACAACATGACGGATGAATATTTCATGAAAATGGCACTCAAAGAAGCCGAGAAAGCTTTCAACGAGGATGAAGTACCCGTTGGTGCAGTAGTTGTTCAACAAGGAAAAATCATCGCAAGAGGGTACAACATGGTTGAAAAACTCAATGATCCCACTGCACATGCAGAAATCATCGCATTGACGAGTGCTTTCAATGCAATGGGTGCCAAATATTTACCGGAAGCAACTTTGTATGTAACAGTAGAGCCCTGCCTGATGTGCGCAGGTGCCTTGCACTGGAGCAAGATTGGCAGAATCGTATGGGGAGCACCTGATGTTAAAAATGGACACCAGTGTTATACCGGGAATAAAAATCCTTTTCATGCCAAAACGCAGGTTCTCTTCGGACTCATGGGGGATGAAGCAGCTGAATTGATGAAAGCCTTTTTTAGGAAAAAGCGTTTCTGATTTTTATCTTTGTAAAAATTATTTATATGCCGTTTACTTTACCTTCTTTGCCCTTTGCACACGATGCACTGGAACCTCATATCGACACAATGACCATGCAAATTCATCATGGCAAACACCACCAAGCGTATGTTGACAATCTGAACAAGGCCATTGCAGGTACTCCACATGAGAACAAATCATTGGAAGAATTGGTTGCAAACGCTGGTTCAATCTCTCCAGCTGTTCGCAACAATGGAGGCGGACACTGGAATCATACATTTTTTTGGGAAAGTCTAGCGCCCAATGCTGGAGGCAAACCCGAAGGAACCCTTGCTGCTGCCATTGATACAGCATTTGGATCTTTTGATGCATTCAAGGAAAAATTCAGCAATGCCGGAATGACAAGATTTGGAAGTGGTTGGGCATGGCTGATTGTGAAAGATGGCAAACTCGAAATTTCCTCTACACCGAACCAAGACAATCCGCTCATGGAAGTTGCTGAAGTAAAGGGTACACCCATCTTGGGTGTTGATGTATGGGAGCATGCTTATTATCTGAAATACCAAAACAGACGTGCGGATTATCTCAATGCTTTCTGGTCTGTTGTAAATTGGAAAAAAGTAGCTGAGCGTTTCTAAGCTGGATCGTATCCGCTGCCCCCCCAGGGGTGACATTTTGAAATTCTTTGAAGGGCCTTCCACAGGCCCTTTGTTATTCCGTATTTTCTCAACGCATCCATCGCATACTGCGAACAAGTGGGCGTATACCTGCATTTGGGTCCCAACCACGGTGAAATCACCCATTTGTATAATTGAATCAACAAAATAAAGGGGGCAATTAACAAATTTCTGAATGATGATTTCAACCTGTTCATGCAGTGTAAAGCTATCCTATATATGTCAAACAAACTGCAGGCGGAGCGAATTATCCCTCTTGTAAGCGGTGGGATTGACTTTTTCATGGGCGCTGTCTTTTTCAATTTTAGAAAAACAATTCACCATGACTTTACCCATTATTGTAAAAGAAAAAATCAAACTCAAGGAGTCCATCATTCCCTCCGCATTGCTGACCGACAAGGAGGTTGAATCAACATTGAACCGATGGATTCATTTGCTGAATCTTCATCGCATACATATTGTTTTCAACCAAACGCCTGTCAACATGCGTGAGCAATACGATTACCTTTCGACTTCTTTTTTCAATATGGAGCTGCCCCCTCATCCCAGTGAACTCCATTTTTGTTTTATGTACGATCGGGTTGCAGAGCAGGAGCCTGTAGACGAATTGGGTCAAATGGTAAGCCAGATGCTGGAAGATGTTTTCAGAAAACAGCCAACCAGCAACATGCCATCCTTGAAAAGGAGATTGCAGTTCAATGAATATGAAAATCTATCAGAGCCGGAATTCAATTACCTCGTGAAGTCATGCGCTGAAAAAAAACCAGCCATCAGCCAATGCAACATCAGCATCCAGCAGAAAAAGTACGAAGGCGGGGGACTGGTTATGCATGGAAAGTATCAGCTGGGTTATGCATATAATGGCTACTGTGATCTTCAATGGGGAGGTTGGTCAGTTAAATTGAACAATTCCGATGGGAAATGGGCGGTTCAATCACTCTACATCGACGGATTTTAGCGCTGCTGCTGGCATCTGATTTTAACCCATTTGGATGCACTTCCCTTTGGCCAAATCCTTAACTTAGCGTTTCCAAAAATTGGAGCGTGGAGGAGAACAAGACATTCTTAAAGCGATTAAGGACAGGTGGTGGCGATGAAACGGAAATGAGTTTTATTGATCATCTGGAGGTATTACGTTGGCATATCGTAAGATCGGTGTTAGCCATCTTGATTTCAGCTATACTTTTCTTTATTTACATCGATGAAATTTTTGATGTGGTGATCATGGGTCCCACACGCAATGATTTCATTTCCTATAGAATACTTTGCAACATCAGTCATTTTTTTGGGATGGGCGACTCACTTTGCATGCCTCCCATGACCTTGAATCTTCAAGTAACCTCCATCAGCGGGACTTTCATGTCGAGCATAACGATTGCAATTGTTGGCGGATTGCTGATGGCAATTCCATTTGTGTTCTATGAAGTATGGAAATTTGTTCGTCCCGCACTAAAGTCCACTGAACTCAAATACACCCGCGGTATCATTTTTTGGGTGAGCTTCTTTTTTTTCTTGGGTGCTGCATTCGGATATTTTATGCTTGCTCCTTTCACATTTAATTTTCTTTCAAACTATACCATCGGTGCAATAGGCGTAATTGATTATCGTCCTACGTTGACAGATTATCTTGACACACTTATCGATATTACATTGGGTGCAGGCATCGCTTTTGAATTGCCCATGGCTACTTGGTTGCTTTCCAAGTTGGGGATCATTACTCCAACCTTCTTGAGGAACTACCGCAAATACGCGTATGTTGTATTGCTCGTGCTTGCAGCCATCATCACACCTTCACCTGATTGGGGCTCACAATTGATTGTAGTGATTCCATTGGTGCTGCTGTATGAAATCAGTATTCTGATTGCCGCAAGGGTTAAGAAAAAACAGGACCAGGAATGGGAATAATCAAATGATTGATATGAACAATACAATTGCCATAGGATCTGATCATGCGGGATTTATTTATAAGTCAGCTGTAATAGATCATCTCCAAAAAAAGGGATTTGAAGTTAAAGATCATGGGACATTTACAGAAGCATCCTGTGATTATCCGGATTATGCGCATGCAGTGGCCGAAGCAGTAGAAAAAGAAAATGCCGCAATGGGAATATTGATTTGCGGATCTGCCAACGGAGTTGCCATCACAGCCAACAAGCACCAAGGTATTCGTGCAGCAATTTGTTGGGAAAAGGAAATTGCCTCTCTTGCGCGACAGCACAATGATGCCAACATCATTTGTATTCCTGCTCGTTTTGTGAGCATCGATCTGGCATTGGGAATGGCAGATCTTTTTCTGTCAACTTCATTTGAAGGAGGCAGACATCTCAACAGGGTTCAAAAAATAAAAATCTAATACATGTTAAGACTCATCTCAATGGTTGTATTGCTGACATGTTCAGTGACACTCTCTGCCCAAAAGAAAAAAACTGCAGCTGCAGATCCGAAAAAATATGCAGCAAGCATTACTCCTGAAGACCTGAGCAGGCATTTGTACATCGTTGCCGGAGCTGAGATGGAGGGAAGGGAAACAGCAACAGAGGGACAAAGAAAAGCTGCTGCATACATTGAAAATCATTTTAAATCACTTGGTTTATTGCCCGGCAACAACGGTAGTTTTCAGCAGTTGTATCCTGTTTATAAAGATGAAATTGGCAATACTTCCATATCCGTGAACGGGAAATCATTTACAGTTCACAATGATTTCAGTCCACTGGCCAACTGGAACAATACAGCAACACAGTATTTTTCTGAAGCGGTATTTGTTGGGCACGGAATTGTTGACAAAGAAGTGAATGACTATGCGGGACAAAACGTTACCGGTAAATTGGTTTTCATGTTGGATGGCGCACCTGCAGGTTACAAGCCTTCTGCAGGCGGGTTTAGATCTCCCTCCAGTTGGTATGGCAAATTGCAAACTGCAAAAAGCAAGGGTGCTGCGGCAGTTGTGATGGTTGCCAATGGCTTTCCCCGAAAAGCACCAACAGAAGCAACCATGCATGTTGATCTATACAAAGCCGAATTGTATCCGAATTCATTTTTTATTTCTGAGCAGATCGCCAGCGCCATGTTGGGGGAATCATTTGCTCAGTTGAAAGAAGCAGGCAAATCAAAATCATTGCCATCTCAGATCATCAAATCAAATGTAAAGTTGGTTTTTGAAAAGAAAACAACAGAGGTTTCAAGTTCCAATGTGATGGGATACATACCCGGATCCGACAAGTCGGATGAGTGGTTGATCATCACTGCACACTACGATCACTTGGGTAAGCGCGGAGAGGTGATTTATTATGGTGCGGATGACGATGGATCAGGTACTGTAGGAGTACTTGAAATCGCAGAAGCATTTGCAAAAGCAAAAGCAGAGGGAAAGGGTCCCAGAAGAAACATATTGTTTATGACAGTGAGTGGTGAGGAAAAAGGCCTTTGGGGTTCGGAATATTTTTCTGATCATCCAACGGTTCCATTGGATAAAACAACTGCAGATTTGAACATTGATATGATTGGAAGGGTGGATACAGAGCGAAAATCAGCCGACACATTGAATTATGTTTATGTGGTGGGAGATGATAAACTGAGTTCAGACTTGAAGCCAATCAGTGAAGGGGTAAACAAAAAATACATCAACATGACACTGGATTATAAATTCAATGATCCAAAAGATCCCAACAGAATTTATTACAGAAGTGATCATTATAATTTTGCGAGTAAAGGCATTCCCATCATTTTCTATTACGATGGAATGTTGCAGTCAGACTATCACAAACCAACAGATACACCCGATAAAATTTATTATCCCTTGCTTTCTAAAAGAGCACAGTTGGTTTTCTATACTGCATGGGAAATGGCCAATCGAGATGAAAAGTTAAAAAGAGACATTCCATTGAACCAGGAATAACATGAGTGAGAGCAACAAAAAGTGGTATGTGCTGTATACAAAGCCACGTTGGGAAAAAAAGGTTGACAAGGCGCTCCAGCAAAAAGGCATTGAGTCGTATTGTCCCCTGAACCGCGTGAAAAGAAAATGGAGCGACCGGATCAAGACGATCGAGGAACCTCTTTTCAAGAGCTATGTATTTGTGAAAGTGGAGGAAAAAGAAAAAACAGAAGTGCGCTATGTGGATGGGGTGCTCAACTACGTTTACTGGAATGGTAAGCCTGCTGTGGTAAAAGAAGAAGAAATCATCGAAATCAAAAAATTCTTAAAAGATTACGAGGATGTTGAGGTGAGGAATTTGGATGTAAAACCGGCAGATGAGGTGGTGGTCAATGCGGGGGTCATGGTAGGCGCCACTGGAAGGGTGCTCAGGGTGATGGGCAACAACATGGTAGAAGTTCGTATAGAGAGCCTTGGATTTATACTGACTGCAAAATTTGAGAAGAAAAATTTGTTAAAAGCCTGAATTAACAAGGAAATCCAAACAATTTGTCCAAACCGGTGTTATTGTCCTTGATGAACGCTTTTACTATCAAGGATCTGGAGAATTTGACTGGAATCAAAGCCCATACCATCCGAATATGGGAGCAGCGTTATCGTTTTTTAAAGCCTCAGCGTACAGATACCAATATCCGCTATTACAGCAACGATGAGCTCAAGAAGATCCTCAACATATCCCTTCTGAACAAGAACGGCTTCAAGATCTCCCATATCGATCGCATGTCTGATCAGGAAATCAATGATAAAATTCTGAGTATCAACAGCGTAGAGGCCCAACAGGAGCAGGTGGTCAATTTGATGATCCAATACATGGTAGACATTGAACTGACTGCATTTGAGCAACTGCTCAAGGAGAAAATTGAAACCAAGGGCATCGAAAAAGTGATCCATCAATTCATTTTCCCCTTCATGGAGCGCATTGGTTTGCTGTGGGTTACCGGTCATATCAATCCTGCACAGGAACACCTGGTCTCAAATATCATTCGCCACAAACTCATTGTAGGCACAGAAGCTGTCAATCCTATTTTCAGGTCAGATAAGCGCGTGCTGCTTTTCATGCCAGATGGAGAATACCATGAACTGGGATTGCTCTTCATCCAATACCTTTTGAAGAACCGCGGAATCGAGGTCTACTATCTTGGAGCCAGCGTTCCATTGGTGGATGTTGCCTATGTAGTCAAGTACAAGCAGCCCGATTTTATCTACACCCACATGACCACAGCGTCTAGGCAATTCAACTTTGAAAGATTCATGACACAAGCTGTTCAAAAGTTCGGATCGGTCCCATTTGTTATATCCGGTCCTGTCGCCGCGATGTACGAAAACAAAATCCCACCACAGGTCAAATTCAAGCGTTCTCTACAGGAAGTAATGGACTTCGTGAACCAACTTTCCCTCTCAAGTAACTAGTAATCAATTACTTATAATCTGTTTAATAATTTTAATAAATTATTAAACAAAAATTTGTTTACCTGAAATAAGTTTGTTTAACTTCACATCAATAAAATTAAACAAACATGTCTACGCAGGAATTCAATATGATGCTGGTTCAAAACTCAGAGTATCTACGTCCCTTTGCCATCACGCTTACAAAGGATCAGGAATCTGCAAAAGACCTTTTGCAGGAAACAATGTTCAGGGCGATTTCCAACAAAGACAAATACAATGTTGGCACCAACATCAAGGCATGGATGTATACCATCATGCGCAATATCTTCATCAACAATTACCGCAGAAGAGCAAAGCAAAATACCATCTTCGACAATACGCCGAATGATTTTCTGATAGACCACAACCAATCTGCTGTTCCCAATTCTGCAGAAACAAATATGCGCATCAAAGACATTGAAAGAGCTGTATACAATTTGCCAGCACTTTTCAAGAAACCTTTCATGTTGTATTTCGAGGGGTACAAATACCATGAAATTGCTATCATGTTGGATGAACCATTGGGAACAATCAAAAGCAGAATACACTTTGCAAGAAGACTGTTGAAAGAGGAAATCAGCAAGTTTTAATCTAACTTTCCACTGTGTCCAAAAAAGCCATTGTTATTGGGAGCGGTTACGCCGGACTCTCCTCAGCATCCTTTCTTGCCCAATCAGGTTGGGAAGTACATGTACTAGAAAAACACGACCATCCAGGTGGCAGAAGCAGATTTTTCCGCTCAGAAGGATTCTCATTTGATATGGGTCCGAGTTGGTACTGGATGCCGGATGTATTTGAAAGGTATTTCTCAAGCTTCGGTAGAAATGTTGCAGACTATTACAAACTAAAAAGACTCTCTCCATCTTATAGAATTTATTGGGCTGATGACTACATGGATGTTCCATCTGATTACCAGGAACTGAAAAATGTATTCGATCAACTCGAACCAGGTGCAGGCGATAAGTTGGATCAGTTCATGCAGGAAGCTGCTTACAAATACAATGTAGGTGTGGGCAAGTTGGTATACAAGCCAAGTCTTTCTTGGACTGAATTCATCGATGCAGAACTGATGCGCGGAGTTTTCAAGTTGGATGTGTTCAACAACATCAAATCACATATTGCAAAATATTTCAAGCATCCAAAACTTCGTCAGTTGATGGAGTTCCCAGTGTTGTTTCTTGGTGCGCTTCCAGAAAATACACCTGCATTGTACAGCTTGATGAATTATGCTGATATCAAACTCGGGACCTGGTTCCCTGAAGGGGGCATGTACAGTGTGGTTGCAGGCATGCACCGAATGGCCAATGAACTTGGCGTGCATTTTCATTTCAATAAAAATGTTACCCGCATCCATGTTCACAACAACCAGGCAAAATCTGTTGAAACGGCAGATGGTGATGTATGGGATGCTGATGTAGTTGTAGGCGCAGCAGACTATCATTTCATTGAATCATCCTTGCTCGAAAAAGAATATCGTTCGTATTCAGAAAAATACTGGGACAAACGATTGATGGCTCCGGGATCTTTGATTTATTACCTGGGTGTAAATAAAAAAGTCGAAGGCATTCTTCATCATACTTTGTTCTTTGATGTTCCATTTGATGAACACGGAAAAGATATCTACACCCATCCAAAATGGCCCGAAACCCCATTGTTTTATCTGAGCTCTACTTCCATCACTGATGCAACCCAAGCTCCTGAGGGGTGTGACAATTTATTTTTCTTGATTCCCATCGCAGCTGGACTTGATGGAGATGATGATGCGGTAAGAGAAAAATACCTGCATATCATATGTGATCGTTTCAAACAGAAAACCGGTTTCGATATACAACAACATTTGGTATTCAAGAGAACATACTGCACAAAAGAGTTCAAAGAAGACTACAATGCTTTCAAAGGCAATGCATACGGACTTGCCAATACATTGTTGCAAACTGCTATCCTTCGTCCTTCTTGCAAGAGCAAGAAAGTTCGAAATCTTTATTACACCGGACAATTGACCGTTCCTGGTCCGGGTGTGCCCCCAAGTTTAATCAGTGGGGAGGTAGTAGCAAAACTCATTGATAAAGAATTCAATAGATCGTAAGAGCAAGGATCATGCCCATATCCAACGAACAAAACCAATCATAAATCGTTTAAAAAAAGTATCTTCAAGTAAAGAACAGCTTTCATGATCCAATTGTTCCATAATGTATCTCATGAGTGCAGTAAAATAACCACTGCTCGATACAGCACTTCATTCAGCAGTGCCATCAAGCTGTTGCACAAGGATATCCGAGGGCCCATCTATGATATTTACGGATTTGTAAGGTTTGCAGATGAAATTGTTGACACCTTTCATGAACATGACAAGGCAAGATTACTAAAGGAGTTCAAGCAGCAAACGTATGAAGCCATTCAGGACAAGATCAGTTTGAATCCTATTCTCAACAGCTTTCAAATCACGGTAAATACATACAACATTGATTTGCACCTGGTAGATGCCTTCTTTAAAAGCATGGAATTTGATTTGAACAAGTCATCCTATGACCAGGAAGGCTATGCTTCATATATATATGGAAGTGCAGAAGTCGTGGGACTGATGTGTCTATATGTTTTCTGCAATGGCAATCAAGAGCAATATGAGCAGTTGAAACCAAGCGCCCAAGCCTTGGGTGCAGCATTTCAAAAAGTGAATTTTTTGAGAGATGTCAAAGCTGATTACCAACAGCTGAACAGGGTTTATTTTCCAGGAGTTGACTTCAGTGCGTTTTCTTTTGAAATGAAAAAAGAAATCGAAGACGATATTCAACGTGATTTTGACAATGCATATGAAGGGATTATTCAGCTTCCTTTGAACGCAAGATTTGGTGTTTACCTTGCGTATAAATATTATTTGAGCTTATTTAAAAAGATCAAATCTGTTCAACCACAAAAAATCCTTGAACACCGAATTCGAATACCCAATTATCACAAAGCCTGGGTCGCAGCTAAAGTTGTAATTAGAACACAGTTAAACCTTCTTTAAAGTTCAACCGTTAACAGCCAACTGTTATCTGACAAAAACTTCTTCCATTACTTTGCCCCTGATATTCAAATCTCCAAACGTATTCTTCGCAGTTGGGTGCACCCGGTTGGCAAGCAGTACAAATACCATTTTTGTTGTTGGATCAGCCCAAGTACAGGTGCCTGTGAATCCTGTATGTCCGAATGCATCTGCAGAGACACTCAAGGAAGGATAAGGGGTCTTTCTATTTGCATTGTCCTTCTCTGGTTTATCAAATCCATATCCTCTTCTGCTGATATCTGATTGATATTTGGTAAACAACTCAACTGTAGATGCACGTAGAAAACGTTTTTCATTGATCACTCCTTTGTTGAGGAGCATTTCCATCAATACCGCGATTTCATAAGCATTGCTGAACAACCCCGCATGTCCGGATATCCCTCCAAACATCGCAGCCCCGGGGTCGTGCACATATCCTCTTACCAAGCGTTCTCTGAAATAGGGATCCTGTTCGGTTGGTGCGATGATGTTTTTATTCATCCACCGGGTTGGATTGAATCCGCTGCTTTTGAATCCCAAAGGCTGATAAAAATGTTTTAAAACATAAGCATCCAGCGATAGACCTGAAACAGCTTTGACAATATCTCCGAGTAAAATAAAATCATTGTCGCTGTATACGTAGGTCTTTTTTGCATCAACAGGGGAATTGGCAATTCTTTTATACATGGTGTCTTTCCATGCAGTTTTTAAATAGAGTGAATCATCCACTTTGATCGCATAGTCAGCACTGGACTTTTTACTCAAGAACCCAGGCAATGCCTTCATGGTTAGACTGTCGGAGATTTCTTTATAAAAAGGGATCCACGCTTTGAGTCCTGCTTGATGTAGCAGTATGTCCTTGATCAAGATATTTTCCTTGTCAGTGCCCTTGGTCCACTGCAAATAATCACCCAATGTTTTATTCAGAGCGATTTTCTTTTCATCGTATAATTTCATGATGGCCAACGTGGTTGCACATATTTTCGTTACAGAGGCCATGTCATACACAGATTCTTGTGATATGGGATCTTTCCCGGTATAACTCATCGAGCCATATGTTTTTTGCATCACTATTTTTCCGTCTTTCAATGCGAGCAAAACCATACCAGGTGCTGCTTGTTGGTTGATGGCATCATTGATGATAGAGTCTATTTTTATTTGCTTTGTCTCCATTTTCAAAGCTGTTGTCGGCACCTGATTTTTCAATTGTATTCCAGCACCGTAGGGCAGTGAGGGACAAACGGAAACAGGAAGTTGTCCTTCTGATCCAATCTCACCTTTGATCAATCTGGCTGCAACGGTATGTGTGATGGGATCATCATCGTATGCCAATATGATGTTTTTGGTATCACAATAACTTTTTGCGGCATAGGGATTTCCAAAAACGAAGAGATTGGTTGGCATGGAGGCAGATAGTTGCTGTATCAATGAGATCACCGCCGGACTCATATTGAAATTATTTGCCGGGTATCTGGGCAGTTCGTGAATGGCAATGATTGTTTTGCTGTAGTTCTTATTTAATTGTTCAAACAGTGCATTTGCCTGCTCTTGTGATTTGGTATTGTCAAACACAAATACATCGGCATTGTATGCCTTTCTCATCTCTGCAGCAAACTGCGTTTGCTGGTTTTTGCCTATTTCAACAAGCGCATAGTTGGATGCTGGATTTTTTAACAGGGGGAAAGACGAGGGGTCTTCATATTTACCAACTGTAATTGTTTTCTCAGCAACTTCCTGTTTGAGGGCATTGCTTTTTGCATTTAGTTTTTCTGCAAGATGGCTTGTATCAACCGCCTTCCAATGATGGAGTCCTGTGCTGTATTTCGTTTCTAATACTTTTTGTGCATGTGCTTCGATTTCTAGCCAGGTAATTCTTTTGTCGGCGATGGCCTGTTTCACTTTGCCAATCACTTTTTCTACATCACCAGGAAGGCAAAGCATGTCATTTCCTGCAATAAGCGACTCCACACCAGCTGCTCCATCTGGGAATTCAGCAGCAACTCCTTTCATTTCAAGTGCATCTGTGAAGGTGATGCCTTTGAAGCCCATTTCACCTTTCAATAAACCAGTTACTGCATTCGATGAAATAGACGTAACATGGTTTTTAGAAGTATCGATTGCAGGAACAAACAAGTGGCCTACCATGGCGCTTCCAATACCAGCTTCAAATAATTTTTTGAAAGGGTAAAGTTCAAGGTTGTCCAATTGATTTCTTGATTTGCTGATCAATGGTGCTGCAAGATGAGAATCAACATCCACATCTCCGTGTCCGGGGAAATGCTTCGCACTGCCCATTATACCCGCATCACGCATGCCAAGCATATATTGGATGGCCCAATTGGCAACTTTGTATTTGTTTTCACCGAATGAACGGTCGTTGATCACGGGATTGTTGGGATTGTTGTTCACATCTGCCACTGGTGCAAAATTGATTTGGATACCAGCCAGTTTGCATTGCTCTGCCACCCATTGTCCATATCGGTAAACAACCGATGAGTCTCGCAATGCACCCAGCATCATCATTTTTGGAAGATTCGCTACACTGTCCATGCGCATGCCCACACCGGTTTCACCGTCAATTGCAATCAGGATAGGTGTTTTGGCAATGGATTGAAAATAGTTCACCAATGCGGCTTGCTTTACGGGTCCCCCTTGAAACAAGCAAATGCCACCAATATTGTATTTTTTGATGTCGCGTTCGACAGTCGTGTCGTAAAAACTGACTATTCTCGTTCTTGTATCAATTGAAGAAAGCCGCACCATGATCAGCTGAGCGATCTTTTCTTCAGGTGACAATGTTTTTAAAATACTGTCTGCCCATTTTTTTGCATCTTGTCCGTTTACCCATGCTGCGCATACCAAAAACAAGGCCGCCAGGGTTGATTTTCTCCATAACATACCGATCCGTTTTGTTACATTTGCAGGCTTAAGTTACAACTAATCAATCATCGAATTGGAAATTGTTTCATGCCAGATTTGATCCATTTATTGCCTCCTCATATTGCCAATCAAATTGCCGCTGGCGAAGTCATTCAGCGTCCCGCCAGTGCCGTGAAGGAATTGTTGGAGAATGCTGTTGATGCAGGTGCAACCCATATTCATTTGATTGTTCAGGATGCCGGCAAATCGTTGATTCAAGTGGTTGACAATGGCAAGGGAATGTCTGGTACGGATGCCAGAAATGCATTCGAGCGACATGCTACTTCTAAAATTCAATCCATCGAAGATTTGTACAAGATAAAGACGATGGGATTCAGGGGAGAGGCGCTTGCATCTATCGCATCTGTTGCGCAGGTGGTTTTAAAAACAAAAAGGGCGGAGGATGAAATAGGTACAGAAATTGAAATAGAGAACAGCAAGCCATTGAGACAAGAACCCTGTGCATGTGAAAATGGCACTTCCATTGCCATGAAAAATCTTTTTTTCAATGTTCCTGCCAGAAGAAATTTTTTAAAGAGCAATCCAGTTGAACTGAAACATATTACTGATGAATTCATTCATGTTGCATTGTCTTTTCCGCAGATCAGTTTTCAGCTGACAAGCAATGGGCAGGAAGTATTTCATCTCACTGCTGGCACCTTGAAACAAAGAATTGTTCAATTGATGGGTAACAGCTTCTCCAACAAGTTGGTGCAGGTTGCTGAAAAGACAGATTATCTGGATATCAATGGATTCATTGGCAAGCCTGAAACAGCTAAGAAAACAAGGGGTGATCAGTATTTTTTTGTCAACAACCGGTTTATAAAAAATGCATATTTGAATCATGCGGTAATCAGTGCATACGAAGAATTATTGCCTCCAAACAGCTTTCCATTTTTTGCCATCTTCATTGATCTAGATCCTGCGCATGTCGATATCAATGTGCATCCCACCAAGCAGGAAATCAAATTTGACGATGAAAAAATTATTTATGCGTTTGTAAAAGCTGCCATGCGTCACGCACTTGCCCAATACAGCGTTTCTCCTGCACTCGATTTTTCATTGGATGCCAACATCCAACAGTTGGATGCAGTTGCCAAGCCATTTACCAGCACAAAACAGGAAGAAACCAAATCAGCCGGATTGTACAAATCATTTATTGATCGCCATCAGGCACATAAAATAGAGAGTACCAGTAACTTGCGTGACTGGAAAGATTTTTTTGAGCCTCATACTAAAGCAAATACTTCTCAAGATCAATCATTTGATTTCAATCAAACTACCAAGCAGGCTATCTCAAATCAGATTCCTGATGCATTGAGTATAATGGAAGGATCAGATCCTGTTCAGTTGCATCTCTCTTATATTGTTTTTGATCAGCCTCGTGGCGTGACTCTCTTGCATCAGCAATTGGCGCATCAACAAATTCTTTTTGAACAATTCAATGCTGCCTGGACAGGCAAGGCATTGTCCATACAGCAGGAATTGTTTCCTCAGACCATTCAATTTTCACCTGCTGATTATCAATTGATGTCAGATATATTGCCTGATTTGTTGCAATTGGGCTATCAGCTCGAACCATTTGGTTTGCATACGTATGTTTTGCAGGGCGCTCCTGCAGATTATCCGCAAGAGAATCATCTTTCAGTGATTGAAATGATTTTGGAGGATGTCAAAACAAGTACTTCTACATTGCATCAGTCCTACAAAGAGCGGATTGCCAAAACGATGGCCAGAAAACATGCTTATAAAGTGGGCACTAAACTGGATGTTCGCATCATGCGTGAAATCGTTGATCAGTTGTCTCGTCTTCCCAACTACCAGACCCATTTTGATGGGAAGCCACTGTTCGTGGAGGTTAAAAAAGATTACCTCAACAATATCTTCGGTATTTGATCAGAGTGTTTTTAGAAAGGCCGCAATCTTATTTCTGACAGAGGCACTGGTGGTAAAATGGTTGTTCACCATCACTGAAAATGCCAGCCATTTTTTCTTTTTACTCAGGTAAAATCCACTCAAACAAACGACGCCATTCAGCGTACCTGTTTTTGCGAGAATGTATTCACTGTTTTTGCGTGGATACATCTTGAGATTGGCACTGCTTGCACCTGGCATGATGTTCTTGACCCGGTCCCATCCAAATTCGTCGTTCATTTTTTGAAGGATCGTTATCATGTCCTCGGGACTGAATAAGTTGTATCTGCTCAGACCGCTGCCATCCACCCATTTGGGTTGTTGAGGCAAATCTGATAGATCGGTTTTCAGGATTGCTGCAATGGCAGCCGCCTCATCCATTTTATTCAACCGCAACTGACTTACCATTTGTATGCACATGTCAGCAAAAAAATTATCACTACGGTCCATCATATCCTTCAGCAAACTGTCTGTCGATTGAGAAGTGATCAAGGTAGAAGGCTTGCTGGAAGCAAGTGTAAGCATGGGCTCCTCTGCAATTAAAATTGTTTTATGCAGCGTGTCATGCATCAATTCAAGCGCTGATGTCAATCCATTTGTTACAAATGGTACAATCAAACTGGCAGTATTTTCTTTTCCCTCATGCAGCACGAAAATATTTTTGTCTATTGCTCTTTCAACCTGAAATTTAGTTGTTGGAACTCCCATGTTGACGTTCCAGTTGATTTCGGGGATTGAGTACATGAAAAGATCTGTAGTATCTGAGGGGTGTGTTGGATTTTCCTTCTTTGATTTTTCCAAATACCATTGCAATTGGTTGCCATATATTGGGAACGCACTTCTTTCTATCATATAATCCTCTGCATAATCCTCCCAGCTCCATCCTGCTCCCCATTTGGAGCTGAACCAGTTGCCGGGATGAATGTAGAGTGGTTTTTTTGCAGTTTTCAGATAATCAAACAGTGGATGAATATTGAATTTGTGATGTAAAAAACTTGGATCGCCGGTTGGTGTTATCAACAGCGCTGTATCCAAATCAGTGATGTAGGCAGCAGGTAAATAGGAAGGCAAATGTTTCATTGCAGCATAGCAACTCACAATTTTTGTATTGCTTGCAGGCGTAAACAGTTTGTCCGATTGAAACTGATAGATCCATTTTTTATCCTGAAGATCCTGAACAGCAATTCCAATATGTGCTCTCGACAGTGTTGAGTCTTTTAGAAGAAAACGATTCGCTGATGTATTGACTCGTGAGCTGATGGAGCAGGACTGAAAAATTATTGCCAGCGCTAAGGTGATTATACAAGTATACTTTAGATTCATCATAATATCTTATGTATTGTCAACCGCCAACTGTTAACTGCCAACTGTTAACTGTCAACCGCCAACTCTTAACTCCTCTCCTGCAACCTCAACCATCTCTCCGGCAGTTCATTGTTTCCGGCAATATTGAAATCGCTCTCAGCACATGGAACATATTTTCCATCTGGCATCTTCATCCACCATCTTCCGGTTTTTCTGCTTTTCAAAAAAGTCGTTTCAATAGCTGCAAACTCAAGGTGACATTCAATGAACATGTCTCTTTCATTGAGGCTTGCCTCTGTTCTTCCATATTGTACGCCATCTATGTAATACCAAATCATTTGAGAGATTTGTTTTGCAAGATTCAGTTGAGGATCTCTTTTTTTATGGTAGCCATAAATGCCCAAGGCTTTTAAACGGTCGCTCATGCCTGCATATTTCATGAGCGTGCAGGCCTCTTCACCGTTGAATCCATTTGGACTGCTGCCGTCCCAAAAGGTTGCAGCACCGAGGGCGGCAACATCAAACATCATCATATCGCTGCTTCGGAAAGCAGGTTCCATTTCTTCAATATTCTCCTTCACTTTTCCCAGGCGATGGCAGTCAAATCTTAGTTTATCCATCGTTTCTAACATGTGCGGATGGATATAATAGCTTTGGAATCCTATGTGATTGTAGTGTCTGATAAAATTAGGGTCACCTGTCAGCAATTCCATCAAAAAATTCTTTGATCGAACAGGATTGTCGAGTGAAAGATCAATATAAGCATCGATGCCGGTCACTTCGATGATTTTATTCATTTCTCTGTAAGCCTCGTAAACAGCCAGGCTCAGGTCGTGCGACCCGCCGATGAGTAGAAAAATTTTATTTTGCTGGATGATCTCTTTTGCAACTGTTTTAATGGCAGCGTAGGTATCTGCTACATGCATTCCAATTTTAATTTTTCCAATATCTGCCAGTTGGATTTGCTTGTGCCAGTTGTAAAGTGAATAGAGTTCTTTTCTGATTGCATCTGTTTCAGCTGAGGCAGTTCCCAATTGTCCATCACCTCTTAATTCATCGCATGTTGCAATGACGATATCAGCATGGGTGAGGTCGGGAAATTCATCCTGAAAAATTTCAATTGATTTTCCAATTTGCCCCTCTTTCAAATCACCATCTTCGAGGATCAGCGCGAGATCGACGGGATCCAGAAAATCCACGATGCTTTCAAATGCCATGTTCCAATATTTCAGCAAACCTACTTAATCTTGGGATAATGGATGCATCGCAAAATCCATGGTCTATGATGGGTAGGAGAACCTGCTATTTGTTATCTTCGCAACATGGAGAAAATTCTCGAAAGCATTGAATTGTACTCAAAAGAAATCAATGCATTTACTGCAACCGATGCAGAGGGATTGGAGCAATTCAGAATAAAATTTCTGGGTGTAAAAGGCATCGTAAAATCCCTGATGGGAGAAATGCAGCATATTCCAGCTGATCAAAAGAAGTCATTCGGACAAATCATGAATGGCTTCAAGCAGCTTGCAGAAAACAAGTATAACAGCGAAAAAGATAGCATTGCGGTTGGCTCGTCTGCTACTGCATTTAATTTGGATGCAACATTGCCGGGTATTCCCATGGCTTCTGGAAGCAGACATCCTGTAACACTGATGCGCAATAAAATTGTGGAAATTTTTGAACGTCTTTCTTTCACTGTTGCTGAGGGTCCGGAGATCGAGGACGACTGGCACAATTTCACAGCATTGAACCTCGATGAAAATCATCCGGCACGCGACATGCAGGATACTTTTTATCTCTCCACGGATCCAGCTATTTTGTTGAGAACACATACCAGCAATGTGCAGATCAGGGAAATGGAAAAACACAAACCACCTATCAGGATTATCTGTCCGGGCAGGGTTTACCGCAATGAAACCATCAGTGCAAGATCACATTGCTTTTTTCATCAAGTCGAAGGATTGTATGTTGATGAACATGTTTCTTTCGCAGATCTCAAACAAACACTTTATCATTTTGTAAAAGAGATGTTTGGCAACGATGTGAAAGTCAGATTCAGACCAAGCTACTTTCCATTTACAGAGCCCAGCGCCGAAATGGACATCAGCTGTATGCTTTGCCATGGTGATGGTTGTGCAGTGTGTAAACGTACTGGTTGGTTGGAAATTTTAGGTTGCGGAATGGTGCATCCGAATGTATTGAGCAATTGCGGCATTGATCCGGAGAAGTATACTGGATTTGCATTTGGTATGGGCGTCGAGCGTCCAGCCCTCTTGAAATACGGCATCACCGATATCAGGTTGTTCAGCGACAACGATGTTCGATTTTTAGAACAATTCAGGGGAGCATAATTCCTCATTCATGGAAAAAATATTCATCACAGGAGCCTCGGGATTGTTGGGAACTTATCTCATACGAGACCTGTTGAAGAGAGATGGTATTGAACTTGTTTCCATCTACCGAAAACAAAAAAACAATCTGCTTTCAGAAGAAGAATTGTCAAAAATCAATTGGGTTCAGGGAGATATTCTGGATGTTGATTTTTTGATGGAAGCCATGCAGGGATGTAAAAAAATTTATCACTGTGCAGGGTTGGTTTCTTTCAATCCCTCCAAGGCCGATCAACTGATGAAGGTCAATGTGGAAGGCACTGCCAATATGGTGAATGTTGCATTGGCATTGGGCGTTGAAAAATTTGTACATGTGAGCTCGGTTGCTGCCATCGGAAGAAAAAGAAACAACCAGACTGTTCATGAGGCACTTACATGGGACGAAGCGTCCAATCCATCTGTATATGGTAAAAGCAAATACTTGGGTGAGATGGAAGTGTGGAGAGGAATAGGAGAGGGATTGAATGCAGTCATTGTAAATCCTGTCATCATCTTAGGAAAAGGAGATTGGAATGATGGTTCATGTGCAACATTCAAGAACGCTTTCAATGAATTTCCATGGTACACGGAGGGGATCAGCGGATTTGTAGATGCAGCAGATGTTTCCAGGGCTATGATTGAATTGATGGAGAGCAATGCTGCAGGTGAACGGTACATTGTTTCTGCCGACAATCTGGGGTATAGAGCTGTCTTTGATATGATGGCAGATGGTTTTGGAAAGAAAAGACCCCATCTCAAAGTGAGTCCTTTGCTCGCTGCAATTGTATGGCGACTTGTCAAGGTGAAGAGCATGATCACCGGGGAGGAGCCGTTGCTTACCAAGGAAACTGCTGAGACAGCCCAGCAGAAGGTCTATTTTGACCATGCCAAATTGCTCCAGGCACTGCCTCATTTCAGATTTACCCCTGTTTCACAAACCATACAAGACGCATGTAGGTTTTATCAAGAAACATCAGTTGGCCGTTGACAGTTGTCAGTTAACCGTCAACAACTCCCTTATCCCTCTTTCCTCTGTTATTATGGCGCTCCCACATCTCAGGAATCCTCCTCATCCAGATCCGCTCTTTCATCTTTACCGCTGAGTCAATCGCAGGCACACCCCAAACCGATCTACCTGCCTCTACATCTTGAAAGACCCCGCTCATGGGATTGATGACAGTCCCCCTGCCAATCCGGGTTGTTTTTGCAATCCCAACCATTCCCCAAAGCACCACATCATCCTCAAGGGTACTGGCACCTGCTATGCCAGATCCGGCTGCAATAAGGCAATTTTTCCCTATGACTACATCATGTCCTACATGGTTCATGTTATCCAGCTTGGTGCCCTTGCCAATGATGGTGTCATGGGTGACTCCCCTGTCTACGCAACAATTGGCCCCAATTTCAACATAGTCCTCAATGATTACCCTTCCACATGACTCCATTTTTTTATAGGGCACTTCTCTGTTACTCTTTTTGTTGTAGTAAAAAGCATCTGAACCTATCACAGTGCCTGATTGGATGATGACATGATCGCCAATGATGCAATCATCCATGATGGTAACATTGGGCTGAATGATGCAATGTTTTCCAATTGAAACATGGTTGCCAATAAAAACATGTGGAGCAACATAAGTTGTTTCATCAATGATCGCCGTACTGCTGATCATCTTGCTGGATGGTTTGAATGGACGAAAATGTTGCACAATTGTCAGATAGGCTTCAAATGGTTCACTCACTACAAGCAGCGTTTTATTGGAAGGATGTTCAACATACTGGTCGATGATGATAAAACTTGCTGCTGAAGAAAAACAAGTTGCGTAATATTTTGGATGATCAACAAAAACAATATCACCGGCTTCTACTTTATGAATTTCATTGATGCCCAATGCAAATTCATCACTGTTGCCATGAATGGTTGCATGAATCATATCCGCGATAGATGATACTGAAACCGGCGTTGGAAATTTCATTTCAAAAATATTTTATTAAAGATACTTGATGAAAATACTTTCGATTTTTTCAATTCAATCATCTCATTTTGCCAATGATACTTTTAAGTAATTCACATATCTAAAAAAAATGTGAATAAAATAATTGTGAAAAAATTTCTTGTAAATAAAATATATGTATAATATTGTGAAGGGAATTTTATTCCCGGTACTTATTAACCCATCTATATAACAACGCTCGGTTTCTACCGAGCGTTGTGCATTTATCAAGTTTCTCTCTTGAAAACCACTGCTGGTGTGCATTTCAGCAAAATAATTCACTTACATTGCACTAAATATTTTGTATGCTCAGATCAATGACAGGGTATGGACGATCAGAAAAGACCATTGGTGAAAAACACCTGATGGTTGAAATTCGGTCCCTCAATGGCAAACAAATCGATCTTCTTTTAAAAATTCCTCCCCCCCTGAAGCCGTATGAATTCGACATCAGAAATATCATCAACGAACAATTGCTGAGGGGCAGCATTGAATGTACAATCACCCTGAAGTTAAATGGAACTGCCAAGCCATCTTCCATCAATATGGATCTGGTGACTGCCTATTATCATCAATTGAAAGCACTCGCTCATCAGTTAGAGGCAGATCATGATCAGCTCTTGTCATCTATTCTGCGCTTGCCTGATGTTGTTGCCACATCGACTGAAGTAGTCAGTGAAGAAGAATGGCATGCCATAAAAAAGGTATTGGATGAAGCGATCCAGATGTTGAACAAACATCGCATGGATGAAGGAGAGGCGCTCGAGCATGAATTGTTGTTGCGGATTTCCAACATTGAATCATTGCAAGCCAACGTACTTGCATTGGATCCACAACGAAAAGTAAAGATCCGCGAAAACCTCCTAAAACTTTTGCAGGAACATGTTGCAAAAGAGGTCGGTGTTGATATGAACAGGTTTGAACAGGAACTGATCTATTATATTGAGAAAATTGATTTGACAGAGGAACAGGTCAGGCTCTCCAACCATTGTCAGTATTTTCGTTCCCTGCTTGCAGAAAAGGATATCAACAAGGGAAGAAAGCTTTCCTTTTTGCTGCAGGAAATCGGAAGGGAAATCAACACAACCGGATCAAAGGCCTATGATGCCGATATTCAAAAATTAGTCGTAGAAATGAAGGATGAACTTGAAAAGGCCAAGGAACAGATCCTGAATGTCCTTTGATCAAGTTGACTACCTTTGTGCCATGTTGCTCAGAAAATTATTGGTTCCACTTGCCTTGCTGGTACTGTGCGGTTGTGAAGAGTCTTCACTCTTCCAAAAAGTCGTTTTTATGCCCAACCAGTCATGGGGCTATTCCAATCCCACCAGTTTTGCATTTACTATCAGCGATACCGCCTCCAGATACAGAGTGTTTTTTGTCCTGAGGCATACCGATGCATATGAGTACAATAATATATGGATCAATATGGCAAGTCAGCTTCCCGGTGACAGCATTTGGCGGAAAGACCGGTTCAATATTCCGCTGGCCAATGAAAAAGGTTGGTTGGGAACAGGAATGGATGATTTATTTGATCACCGCGTGTTGCTTTATCCTCAACCTGTCTCATTTATTAAACCAGGTAATTACAAACTGGAGATCAGGCAGGACATGCGGGTGGATCCGTTGCAACATGTAATGAATGTGGGACTGAGATTGGAAAAAGTAAAATAAGATGCGCAAACTGCTGGATAAGATTCCTCTGAAACTTGCCGAATATGCTTTTTGGGTGCTGGTCATCTATATACTTGCAGCGCTGGCATGGTGGTATAT